>VHCZ01000130.1 GCA_016871535.1 Verrucomicrobiota bacterium | reverse complement strand
AATAACCGCCCGAGAATGGACCTCCGCGATCACCCAGATAAGCATTCATCGAAACGGAGCGAACACGCGGCGCGCCCGTGAGACCTCGGCTCAGACTATTATCCGCAGGGCAACGATAGACATCGGTTGATCCGCTATACGCTCCCAGTTGCGAATATCGAAGGTAATTCAGGTTCGTGTTATGGGAAGTTCCCGAAAGGTCCAGCCAGCCGACGCACCAAGTTCGGTTCGTGTTCGCGCCATTCTGCGCCTCGCCTCCGTCCAGATTTCCAGTCAGCTTGTCGCTGTTGTCGTCGGCGTAGAGAATCCAGGCGAGGCCCAACTGCTTGTTGTTATTCATGCACTTGATGCCTTGGGCCTTGGCCTTGGCCTTGGAAAGAGCGGGCAGGAGCATTCCCGCCAGAATAGCGATGATCGCGATCACGACGAGCAACTCAATGAGCGTGAAAGCGTGGCGATTGGGTGGGAGAAACGCCCGGGCAAAGCGCGTTCTCAAACTGAAGTTCTTCATAATATCTTCAATGCATTGTTGGTGTTTAGGAGACGGGGCCGAATCGTAATTGCGGGCACAATTTACGTCAACCATTCGTTTCCGCGTTTTGAACACTCTGCACGAATGGCCGGCATTTGAGAACTGTGCGTTTGCAGGCACATCTTGGCGGCGGTCGCGGCCGGAAGAGATGACACGGCTTGCATCGGTCGGGGTCTCGGAGTGCTGGCGTGTCGGTGAATTGCGCCTCCTACCCCGATACACCGGCACCCCGACACACCGAACACAAAGCCTGCGCTCAGAGTGTCGGCAAAGGCCCGCCAATCTGAATCCCGTGCCGGAGACAATAGGCCGCGTTCTCGATATAGTGCTCGGCCCAGGTGCGGAGCGAGGCTCTTTCTTTTTCGCCAAGCGCCCGCACCACTTTGGCGGGAGAACCCAGCACGAGAGAGCCGGCGGGGACCTGAGTCCCCTGCGTCACCAAGGCGTTGGCGCCGACGATGGATTGGTCCCCAATGATCGCGCCGTCCAGTATTGTCGCCCCCATGCCGATCAGGCATTCGTCACCCACCGTGCAAGCGTGGACGATGGCCGAGTGGCCGATGGTGACGTAATTCCCGACGAGGCACGGCAGTTCCTCCGCTAAATGGATTACCGCGTTGTCCTGGACGTTCGAGTGATGGCCCACGGCAATCCGGTTGATGTCGCCTCGAAGCACCGCGTTGTACCAGACACTCGAATAATCACCCAGGGTGACATCGCCGAGGACAACTGCGGTGCGCGCGATATAAACGCCCACTCCCAAAGTCGGGTGCTTTCTGAGGAAGGAATCCAGAAGACTGGCGATGCCGGACATGCCGCTCGTCAAACTCGCAACTGTCACTGATTCGATCTCTGGAGCGGATCCCAGAAGCGGGCGTTGATCAGGCTCTTGGCATTTCCAGAGTAAGGGTCCATCGGCGGATTAATCTGCGCATCTTTGCGCGCCTCGGCATGGCCGTCGTTGAACACGGCGACGCCACTGCCGACGTGGCGGATCGGGTCGATCCCCTCGAAGCCTTTGGTGGTGCTGGCGCGTTCGTTCATGCAGGACGCCGGCCACCAGAGGCTGCTGCTCCACATCAGGTCCGCTTTCGGCATGGAATCGCCGATCACGAGGTTGTCGGCCGGAGCGATAATGGCCGACCGCTTGAACCAGGGCCGCGTGGGGAGTTTGACCCCCGCGACCGTCAAATCGTCGCCCGCGTACGGATGAATGCCCAGGAAATAGCCGTTGTAGCCGTAGCCCACCAGATGGCAGTCGAACTTCCACTGCCAGGTCACGCCATTGTCCTTCCGACGCGTCTTCAGGCTCGGGCAGCGGAAATAATTGCTGGCGGAGGTGTCCCCGTATCCGACGATCGTGCGGCCCCACCAATTGGTCAGCGAAGGGCCGCTATCCGAAGTGTTCAAGCCCTGGTTGCGATGGCCAGGGAACGTGTCGTTGTTGTCGTCCGTGTAAAGCTGCATGAAAATCGCGACCTGCTTCAGGTTGTTCAGACATTTGATGCGTTCGCCTTTGGATTTCGCTCGGGCCAGAGCTGGGAGCAACATCCCGGCAAGGATCGCGATGATGGCAATGACCACCAGGAGTTCGATGAGGGTAAAAGCTCGCAAGCTGGATCGGGAATTTTTCATTTCATAAAGACCTTTGGTGTTGTGGCGCGGTTCTTAGTCTGCCTTCTAGCACAATGAGATCGCATTGTCATCGGGAATCTAGTCTCGATGGTAATGCCTCGGTCTTGGTGGGGCGAGGCTCCCGCCGAGCCGTCCACCGCACTGTTCGATTGAATTTGGCTCGCGAGGACGCTCGCCCCACAGAGGTTCACTTAAGTATTACTCTCGATAATTCTGAAACGAGAGCGCGACCGGAAAATCATGCCCGCGCACGGCCGCAATCACTGACTGCAAATCGTCCTTGCTCTTTCCGCTGACGCGGATTTGGTCCTCCAGGATTTGCGCCGTCACCTTGAGCTTCAAATCGCGGATGAACGTGGTGACCTGCTTCGCGACCAGCGGTTCGATGCCCTGCTTGATTTTCAGAACCTGGCGCGCGTGTCCGAGCGGTGAAATCTCCGGCTCTCCCCGCTCTACATTCTTCAGGCTGACCTGGCGCTTGGCGAGCTTGCCGATCACCATTTCTTCCAGGGCCTTGATCTTGAATTTGTCCTCGGCGGAAAGTTTGATTTCGTTTTTCTCCAAAGAAATCTCGGCTTTCGAGGCCTTGAAGTCGAATCGATTCGCGAGTTCCTTCCGCGCTTGATTCACCGCGTTCTCGACTTCCATCGAACTGACGATTGAAACGATATCGAAAGATGGCATGGCGAAAAGATACGCTGAAATCACTCCCCTACCAAGTGTTCGATGTCTTCACGGGACACGGTGAAGACGTCCATGTCCGGCTTCACCGCGCCCAGGCTGACGAGGCACTCGGTGAACAATTCGCGAGTGCGGAGTTCGAGTTCCTTCGCGCCCAGGCTCGTCATGCACTTGATGATGTGCTGGCCTTTGCGCACGTGCGTCCGCTCATCCGCGCGGATGAAGTCCGCGATATGGACCAGCAGCGCGTCCTGCCGTTCGCGCGCGGTATCGATGAAGCCGCTGATGGTCTTCAGAACGCCGACCTCGCCGAAGAGATTGATCTCCGCCATGGCAAACGCCGGGTCCATCGGCCCGCGGCACGTCGAGCCGGTGAGCCGATTGCGCAACTCGAACGGGTCGTAGCCCGCGGCTTGCAGCGCGCGATGGCCGATCTCCGTGTGCCGTGCTTCGTCCCAGGTGATGCGCGCCAGATCGTATTCCGCCTGAAAATCCTTGAACCGGATGTCCCAGATAAACGTCCCGAACGCTTCGATGGCATCGACTTCATCCCGTTGCGTCCGGATAAAGCGCAAGCGCAGGTTTTCGTACGAATCCTTCGGGAAACGCGCCGCGCCGTCCGCCGTGTCGTAGTCGCCCGTGTTTTTGAAGGTCTCGAAACGCACGTCCCGCAGCGGCGCCGTGCCGCGCTGAAACGGTTTCGCCACGCTCCGCAGCGGCGCCGGTTCCGCGTTGCGCGGATCGGCGCCGCCGCCGCCGCCGATGCTTCCAAGCAATCGCTGCAAATGCCAGCGCCACGCCCCCAGGCGCGCTTCGTCGATCCCGCCTTCGACGTAAGCCGCGATGGCTTCTTCCGCCCACTCCAGCATCGGCTCGTAATCCGTGAGAATGCGGCGCAGCACACGGACCGTCGGCGCGTCTGTAATCGGGTCCGTGTCATCGATGTGGTGGCGATACGCCGTCTGCAGCGTCCGGCCCGCCACTTGATGCACGCCCACCAACAGCTCCGCCGGATCGGACGCGTTCAGCGCTTCTTCGACGAAACGATCGATCTCGGGGTCGCGGTGTGCGTCGATGTCGGCGAAGCGTTTCTCCTGTTCGTGCAGCCGTTCGCGCAAAAGCCGGGCGGCGTCGGCGTGATAGAAGATGTGGCGACCCGTTTCCAGTTTCGCTTCAAACTCTGGAATGCTCAGCGTCCACGCGCCCAGGGCTTGCATGAGCCGGCGTTCGAAATAGAAAAAGCGCAACAGCCGGCGGGCGTTCTCCTCGACGGAAAATTTGCCGCCGAGTCGCCGCCGATCTCTGGGGAAGCGGAAGGCGTAAGCGCGGGCGCGTTGCGCTGCGGCTGCGCGCTCTTCCGGACGCGAAACAGACGGGATTTCCTGTGTCTGGTTTGCGCCGTTCGAGGAAGTTGCGTTGTTCAGGCTCATAAGCACTTTGTCGCGCTGGGCAGCGATGTTGGGCGTTTGCCCAGGACGTAGAAATCAGAATCGCTATCCCTTCGTTTTGGTCAAGAGGGAAGGATGGACGCTAGTCGCCAAAGAGCGGCAAAGCCGCAGCCGAATCGTTACAGCGTTACAAGGTCAAATCGTTAAATGGGTGGGCAAGATTAACCGCGGCCTGTGCGCAATGAGGATGATTGCGGAACATTACTTTCTTCGGAGACCTGGCTGCGAAAAAGTGGCTTCGCAGCCTTTACAAAAGGGAACGAAGAAAACGAAGGAAATGCCATCGACTCACGCGATGCTTTGCGCCGGCGAATCCGGGTTGGCAGGTCCAATCAAAACCACGAATTCGCCCTTGAGAGAACGCGCCTGGGCAACCGCCAGAAGTTCCGCCGGTGAACCGCGAAGGTACTCCTCGAATTTCTTCGTCAGCTCTCTCGCCAGAACCACCGGACGATCCGGAAAAATTTCCGCTAATTCCGCCAGCAACTTCCCGATCCGATGCGGAGACTCATACAAAACGAGAGTCGCGCTCAAATCCTTCAGCCGTTCCAACGTCTTCCTCCGCTGGCCGGACTTGTGCGGGAGAAAGCCAATGAAATGAAACTCATCCGTCGGCAAACCACTTGCGGTCAGGGCCGCAACGAGCGCGCACGGGCCGGGCACAGCTTCGACTCGAAGGCCCGCCTCCACGGCGGCGCGGACGACGCGTCCGCCGGGGTCGCTGATGCCGGGGCTCCCAGCGTCCGTCACCAACGCCACCTTTTCTCCGCGCCGCAGCCGTTCGATGATTTCCTCGCTGCGCTTGGCTTCATTGAACTTGAAGTAGCTGAGGAGCGGTTTGGAGATCTCATAATGTTTCAGCAACTGGGCCGTGCGCCGAGTGTCCTCGGCCGCGACCACGGCGCACTCTTTCAACGTGCGCAGCGCCCGGAGGGTGATGTCCTCCAGATTGCCAATCGGCGTGGCCACGAGATACAACGTCCCGGCGCGGAGTTCTGGCAAACCGGACGCGCTCATTGGTTCAAAGGTGCTGCCACACTGTTTCGAGGATTTGTTCCACCCGGTGTTCATAAGTGTGCTTGCCGAGCGCCTCGGCATAGCCGGCGGCGGCGATGCGTCCTCTTTCTTCGTCGTGGCTCAGATAGTAACGAATCAGTTCCAACACGTTGTCCCGGTCGTACAGGACGAGGTGCTTTCGATCCACGAAGAGTTCTTCCAACCCCGATTCGCGGCTCAGGCGATTCGTCAACACGAGGCTGCCGGAAGCCAGCGCTTCAAACACGCGCATGTTCAGGTCGTCCGCAATCGTGGTGTTCAAAACAATTTTCGAGCGGCTGAAAATCAGCGCCATGTCCTGAAGCACTCTGGAATCGACGTGCAGGTCAATCCCCTGCTGGAGAAGAAAGCGCAAGAGTTCGACTCGATCCGTGTGGAGCGTGGACGTGCCGCCGACGAAACTCACCGGGTAAATCTTATCGGATGGAATCTTGCCGTGAGCCTCGGCGTCACACGCGGCTGGCGACCAGAACACACGGCGGCATCCGGCTTCGACAAAATGCCGGACGTGCGGTTTGTTGAAAGTCACAAACACAAAATCGAACACTTTGGCGTACGACAGCCACACGTCCCAGTTGCCGAGCATGTGCAGATGCGTGTCGCCAAACACGGCGACACTCGGACAATTCAGCGCCTCCATGTAGAAGGGCAAGTTCCACTCGTGCGTATCCATCCAGATGAAAACCTCGGGCTGAAAATCCTTGGGCAACTGTTTCTTCAATTCGCGCAGATCGACCATGCCCGGCTGCGTGACGATGTCGCAGGGTTTGGCGAGCCGCGTGCATACGTCCTCCCAGTGTTCGGCCGATCCCGCTCTGTAAAAGGCGTGGCCCTTCAATCCTTCGCCCCAGTCCTTCCAAAACTTGGCGTCACGGTACGGACCGAACGTCACGACGCGGTGCCGTTTGCGCAAGGCCTTTTCGTAAAAAGCCGTGGAAGACACCGGCCCCGTGAGCGTCGCCAGCAAGATATCGAGCCGGCGGAGCGGAGCGCGCTCGGACTTTTGCTGGTTCTGAGGATTGCTCGTCACGGGAAAACGATCTCGTCCGGTATCCCCTCGGCTAAGGTGGAGCGAGGCTCCTGCCGAGCCAATGCCATCGAAGAAAAGCTCCGCAGGAGCGTCGCCTCACCGTTGTTAACTGAGGGGTCGCCTCGTCCGCCTCTCAATACGCGGCGTACGGTTCGCCGACAATATGGGAGCCTTACAGGTTGGCAACCCTAAGACACGCGTTTTTGTCTTTTGCGGCAGCCGGCTTTTTCGGATACTCGCGGCACATGGCGGATTTGCCGATCATGGCGATCACCGGAATGGCTGTCTTTGCGGCCGCAAGCGCTTTCTTCGCCGTGGCGGAATCGGCGCTGTTCTCGCTTGGCAAATGGCGCGCCCAGGAGATGGCCGAGCGATCACCGGCGTTGGGAAACCAGGTCGTCCGCCTCCTCAACGAGCCTCAAGATTTGCTCGCGACCATCGTGCTCGGCAATACTTTCGCGAACGCCGGTTTGGTCGGGACGGCGTTGTGGCTCGGTCTGGAAGGGAGTTGGCAGATCGGCTGGACGATCGCGGGCGCGCTGCTGGTGATTCTCGTGCCGTGCGAGGTGATTCCCAAGACGCTGGCGGTCCGCGATCCGGAAGCGTGGGCCTTGCGTCTGGTGAAACCGGTGGCGTTTTTGCTGACGGTGTCGAAACCGCTCCGGCGCGTGGCGCTTTCGATGAACACGCTGATTCTTCGCGCCATCGTTCCGGAGTCGGTCAAGCCGCGCAGCGCCATGACGGAGGCGGAGTATCAGGAGTTGATCGAGATGGCCTACCAGCAAGGCGCGCTGCGCAAAGCGGAGAAAGAGATCATCCTGCAAATCATCAGCCTGGACCAGCGCACGGCCAAGGACGTGATGAAACCGCGCGCGCAAATGGCCTGCATCTCGGACGATCTCTCCATCGAGGATATGATCGCGGCGGCGCGCAAATTCAAGCACCGGCGCCTGCCGCTTTTCGACGAAACGCCGGACACGATTGTCGGCATCCTGAACACGCGCACGCTGCTGCTCGATCCGCACATCGACCTGGCGGAGGCCATCGAGCTGCCGTCGTTTGTGCCGGAGACGATGAACTTGCTGCAGTTGTTCAAGAGCTTGCAGCGCCAGCAGCGCGGCCTGGCGATTGTGCTGGATGAATTCGGCGGCACGGCCGGGTTGGTAACGATGGAGGATATTCTGGAAGAAGTCGTCGGCGAACTGCACGGCGAAGGCGAAGCCCAGGGCTTCATCATGGAGAAGCTGGGAGAAGGCCGCTGGCGCGTTCACGGCACGATGCGGGTGGACGATTTCCGCCGCGAATTTCCGGCGCTGGAGGAATTGCCGGAGGTGGACACGATGGGCGGGTTGCTCACCGCGTTGCTGGGCGTGGTCCCGGCCCAGGGCGAAACCGCGCTGTTTTCCGGTTTGCGCCTCACGGCCCAGGCCGCGGACGAGCGGCGCGTGCGGG
The DNA here is from genome assembly GCA_016871535.1 of Verrucomicrobiota bacterium. NCBI lineage: Bacteria > Pseudomonadati > Verrucomicrobiota > Verrucomicrobiota bacterium. Next base: position 9,072 of record VHCZ01000130.1, on the reverse strand, counting down.
AATTGCTGGTGGAGGCGACGAAGAAGGCGTGAACCTGGACTGGACATTCTACTTGTTTGTCGGGTTGTGCGTGGCCTTGTCCTTTTTGTTTTCCGGAATGGAGGCGGGAGTGTTTGCGCTCAGCCGCCTGCGGATTCGCCAGCAGATGCGGGCCGGCAACCATCGCGCGGCGCTGCTGCACGGCTATCTGGAAAACTCGGAGAATTTTCTCTGGACGATTCTCATCGGCAACACGCTCACGACGTTTCTGGCTTTCAGCATCATCGTGGCCGCGCTGTTCGACGCCTTGAGCAAGCAACCGGCCTTGTTTCTGGCGGCCTTCCTGTTGATCGCATTCTCCTTTTACGCGCTGTGTGATCTGCTGCCCAAGATGCTGTTCCAGCTTTTCCCGACGCGGCTTTGCCTGGCGCTGGCCGTGCCATTCCGGTTCATGCACTTGAGCCTGTCGCCGCTGGTTTCGCTGCTCGCCTGGTTTTCGAACCGATTGATGCGCTGGACTGGAGCCGCGAGTTTCAAGGGCCATTTGTTCGGCAGCCGGAGCGAACTGCGGATGATGACGCAGGAATCGGCCGCCGGTCTCACGACCGAAGAACGGGGCATGATTGCCCGCGTCCTGGACCTGCAGAATCTTCCGGTGCGCTCGATCGCGGTGCCGCTCCCAAAAGTGATTGGAGTTGCCCAGTCCGCTCCGGCTCGGGAGTTGCTCAAACTTTGCCAGGAACACCATCTGACGCGCCTGCCCGTCTGGCAAACGGACGGAAGCGTTCGCCGGATCGTGGGCGTGGCCAATCTGCGCAGTTTCCTTTATTCGCCGAGTTTTGACCCGGAGAAGTCCGCGGGCGCGTACGTGACGCCGGCGCTTTATCTCCGGGACGAGCTCCGGCTCGACGAAGCGCTGCGGCGGATGCAGCGCAGCGGCCAACGGCTGGCGATCGTGCTGGGGCCCGACCAGCGCGAGATGGGGGTCGTCAGCCTGCAAGACATATTGAAGGTCATTTTTGGGGAGATCAGCCTTTAGTCAGCCGGCAGCGTATCTTGACGTCGAAGCAGCCTTGCTCCACCGTCCTTGCCTGAGGGGTTGCCTTCAAAGCGGCCCTTCAAATTTTTGAGTGAACGAGCTCTCAAAGCGATCTTTTGCCGCCTGGCTCGTGCTTTTGTCTATTGGCGTCGCTGTGTTTGCCATTTGGTTTTCGCACGAATCTCCAAGCTCAGATGAGTCCGCAAATCCCAGTGATCGGCCCATTCGGGAAATTACGGCCAAGCTTGCGGCTTTCGAAGCCAGGGAACGCGAAGTTGCAGAATCCGTTTGGGGCAAAGAATTGCTCGCCCAGGAATGCGGCCGGACTTTCGAAGGGCTGTGGGATTCGCTCAATGCGGCGACGAACAAACTCAAGCTGGCCGCCGATTTCCCCGTGAGCGAAATCGTGCTGGGCGATTGGAGCCGGACGCAAGACCTGCCGCACGGGATCAAACTGCGAAATCCGCTCGCAACCGGGCGTTCGCTCACAACCGAAGAATGGCGGCGATTTGTCGAGGAGTTCGCGCGCGCCGGCTGGCGCCTCGAACAAACGGAATTTCGCCACACCCGTTTCGACACGGACGAAGCCGGTCTGCCGCGACAAAGTCGATTCTATTTCTCGGCGCATCTGACACGATCAGCGCGTTCGGAGCGAGCCGCGGTGGAGGGCGATTTGATCGTAGAATGGGCGGCCACCCCGGCCCCTGCGAGTGTGTCTGGCCGCGGCAGCCTCCAGACGGAGGATCTGCCCGCTTCCCATTCCGCACTCCGCGCGCCGCATTCCGCGCTCGTCAAACAGATCGACGCCAGCCGTCTGACGCTCAAGACGAGAGCTGGTGAGCCGCCTTTTCGGATGATCCTCCAGGAAACCATCGCCCCGCCGGAGAAGTCAGCCACGATTGACCCGCTGATCCTCTACGATCTCGACGAAGACGGTCTTTCGGAAATTGTCCTGGCAGCAAAAAATCTGGTCTATCGCCGGCGCGGGAAGGATCGCTACGAACCGGAGCCGTTGTGCCGGATTCCGCCCGGCTTGATTTTCACGGCGGTCATTGCGGACAGCGATGGCGATGGCACGGCGGATTTTCTCTGCGCAAAGCCGGAAGGCTTGATTTTCTTCAAAGGCTCGGAGCGGGGCGCGTTCAATGCCGCCGGGCGCCTGGTGTGGATGGCCAATCCGCGCTTGCAAAATGCCTCGGTGTTGACGTGCGGAGACATCGATCAAGACGGCGATCTCGATTTGTTCCTCGGCCAATACAAGATTCCTACGCTCGGCCAGGTTTTGAGGCCAAACTTTCACGATGCCAACGATGGGCATCCCGCTTATCTCTTGCTGAATGATGGCCGCGGCAATTTCACCGACGCGACGGCGGCTTCGGGATTGGAGCACAAACGATTCCGGCGTGTCTTCAGCGCGTCCTTCGCCGATCTCAATGATGACGGCCGCCTCGACCTGGTGGTGGCGAGCGATTTCGCGGGCGTCGATCTGTATCGGAATGACGGGCGCGGCCATTTCACCGACGTCACGCCGGAGTGGGTTGAGGACTCGCACGCGTTCGGCATGGCGCACGCGCTCGCGGATTTCAACGCGGACGGGCGGCTCGATCTTCTGATGATCGGGATGAACTCGCCGACGGTCGATCGGCTGGAGCATTTGGGACTCGCGCGGCCCGGCGCCGTCGAAGACACAACGATGCGCAGTCGGATGACGTTCGGGAACCGGCTCTTTCTGGCGCGCGCTGAATCCGGGTTTGTTCAAACGCCGTTGAGCGAGTCTATCGCCCGATCGGGGTGGTCGTGGGGGTGCAGTGCTTTTGATTTCGATAACGACGGATTCCCCGACGTTTATGTCGCCAACGGCCACGAATCGAAGCAGACGGTGCGCGACTACGAGCCGGAGTTTTGGCTGCACGACATTTACGTGGACGATTCGGTCGATGACGCGGCGGCGACGGCCTATTTCACGAGCAAGTTCGCACGGACGCGGGGCCGAGGTTGGTCCTACGCCGGCTATGAGAAGAACCGGCTTTACCTGAATCAACGGGGGGAATTGTTCGTTGAAATCGGCCACTTGTGGGGAATCGCGATGGAACAGGATTCACGCAACGTTGTCGCAGATGACCTGGATGGCGACGGGCGCGTGGATTTGCTGGTCACGACTCTGGAAGTGTGGCCGGTGGCCAGGCAAACGTTGCGCGTTTTCAAGAACATGCTGGAGAACGGGGGCAACTGGATCGGGTTCCACTTCCGCGAAGAGGCCGGAAAAACGCTGGTGGGCGCCCGCGTCACGCTGCACTACAACGGCCGCGAAGTCACTCGCCAGATTGTGACGGGGGATTCTTACCGTTCTCAGCACGCGAACACGGTTCACTTTGGGCTTGGCACGCTTGACCGCGTGGTCCGCGCTGAAATCCGATGGCCCGGCGGCAAAATGATCTCTCTGGACGAACCCCCGGTGAATCGGTACCACTCAATTCCAGCGCCGAAATGAAGTCTGGCGGCACGGCAAATGGAGTACTGGATGGATGAATGGATTGTTGGATCCCTGATCACTTATCCACTCATCCATTTAAGTCCCCGGATCCGCTTCTTTGTCCGGATCAATCCCCAACGCCCGCAGCCTGGCAGCCAGGCGCTCAGCTCGCTTGGTTTCCACCTCCGCGCGAGATCGTTCACCTTCCACCGCCTGAAACAATTCCCAAACCTCAAGAAAGGGGCGGCCATCAGGATATCTCAGAGACAACCCTTCGGCAGCGAGTTCGAACTGGATTCCCAGGCGCGGACTCCGCCAACCGTTCATTTGCGCAATGGGCTTAAACTCACTCCGAGAACGCTGATCGACCAAAGAATCTTCACGCCCGAATGAATTCTTTGGTGTCTTTCGCTTCCTTCGGCAGAACCGCTGGACATGTCTCCCCAAATCCGCAATCGGCAATCCGCAATTTGCTCAGCGGTAGAGAATGTATCCAGTCCGTTCCCGGTACCAGGCGAAATCCAGCTTGGCCGCGGCGTCGAAGGGCTGGATGGAAAAGCCGAATCGAACCGGATAAACCGATCTTGCGCTTTGCCATTTCTTGATCTCCGCGTGCCCGTCCGCAAACGAGAATCCGCAAGCGCGGTTGTGGAACGAGGCCGGAAGATCACCCCACTGGCTGGCATTGATATCGACGATGAAGAATCCGTCGTTGATCGAATCCGGATGCTCATCAACCGTCAGCCAAGTCATCCCAGGATTCGGGACGTGGGAAGTTTTGAGGAATTGGCGATACTGGCCGCTGGCATACCAGCTTTGTCCTCTCCAACTGATGTCGCCCGGATTGCCGCTCGACTTGCCAAACAGAGCGTTCATCGCGTTGCTCCGCAGCCGGCTCTTCCAACCCTTGGCCTTCTGCTGGGGGCTGACGAAGTTGTCGGCGGGACATTTGTAAATGGCCAGAGCAGCCGTGGTATAGGGGGCGAGCACGCCGTTCTGCACCCACAGGACGTTGGTGTTGCTGACATCTGCAGCTCCCGTGCCGGCGCCCCAGGTCATAACATTGTTGACCCAGTTGTCGAACTTCTTGTTGTTAATCGCGGCCTCGGTGTCCGGGATGGTGAAGTTGTTGGCGCAGGCGTCATCGAAATCGCCCGCATACAAGTGCCAGGCTTTGAGCAATTGCTGGTTGTTGCTCATGCAGGAAATCCCTTGCGCCTTGGTTTTGGCTTTGGCCAAAGCCGGCAAAAGCATACCGGCCAGGATCGCGATGATCGCGATGACGACGAGCAATTCGATCAAGGTGAATCCGGGGCCCCTTGAACCCGAAGAGTGTTGGAATTTCATAAATGGTCTAGGTAACTCAGGTGTTGGGTGGCTGAGATCAAAGTTCTGAAATCAACCGGGAGGCATCTTAGGCTTCCGAAAACGGATTTCAATACTCTTTTTCTCCTCGCCGCAGGCCAGGCGGCGCTCCCGCCAAAATCCGAAGTTATTTTTGCACGGACCCTAAAGTCGTGGCAGAAAGTGCCGATTCTACAGATGCGGGTTTGGCCTATTCATGCCCGTTAGTTCCTCAGGCGGCTTTGTGCATTGAGCCGCCTTTTTTCTTGGCCACGTTAATCACTCCTTCGTGAGGCTCGTCGCAACGGTCGCTCAACCAAATCATGTCCTTGTTGTTCGGCGAGGCGCGGTTGGGAGTGAGTTGGTTGATTTGCGCGGTTCGTGTTAGCTCAAAAACTCCCGCGGGTCGGTGATATGCCCGTTGACTGCGCTGGCGGCGACTGTCGCGGGCGAAGCCAGAAAAACCTGGGATTCTTTGTGGCCCATCCGGCCCGGGAAATTCCGGTTCGTAGCGCTGATGCATTTCATGGGGGTGTTCATGCGGCCGAAAGTATCCACAGGCCCGCCGAGGCACGCCGCACAGCTTGCGTTTTCAGTCATCTGAACGCCAGCCTCTACCAGAATCTGCCAAACCGTTTTCTCGCCCCAACGGGCGGTCTGTAGATCATGCACGATCTCCGGCGTGGCCGGGACGCCAAATGTGTCGATGGCGACCCGCTTCCCTTGCAGAATTCGCGCGAAATCCACGAAGTCGCTTGTTTTCCCTCCCGTGCATGAGCCGATATAAGCCCGGTCAAGCCTGATGTGTCCGAGATCCCTCGCCAGTTTGCGTTGGCCAGGGTCCGGATGGCACGCGACGGTCGGTTCGAGTTTGGAGAGGTCAACGACAAGTTCATAGACGAACTTCTCGCTCTTCTCCCTTTCGACAGGTTCGTAGGTGGGCTTTGTTCCGTTCAGTTTGCAGCGGCGATCCACGAACGTCTGCGTCTGCGCGTCAAACTCGAAGATCCCATTTTTGCCGCCCGCTTCGATAGCCATATTGGCGATGGTCATGCGGTCGTCCATGGATAGATTGGCGACGCCTGACCCGTCAAATTGCATCGCCCGATACGTCGCTCCATCGAATCCGATTTCTCCGATGCAATGGAGGATGACGTCCTTGGCCATGACCCCCTTCTGGAGTTTGCCTTCGAGCCGGAAATGCATTGTCTCTGGAACCTTGAGCAGCAGTTTCCCGGTCCCCATCACGAATCCGGCGTCGGTATTTCCGATCCCGGTGGCAAACTCATTGAAGGCACCTGCCATGCACGTGTGAGAGTCCGTTCCGAACAGAATCTCTCCCGGACGAGTGTGCCCTTTCTGAGGGAGCGCGGTGTGACAGACGCCTGCATACGAGGCGCCATACTGCCGTTTCAGCATGCCCTTGGAAGAATCGAAAACCCAGTGCCCGTTCGGATCGTCGATCACGTCATAGAAATAGGGAAGGCCCTGCTCGCGGACAAATTCCCGGAGGATGTCCACGTTGCGATTCGATTTCGAATCCGCGGTGAAAATATAGTGATCTGGAATGATCACCACTTTCCTTGGATCCCAAACCTTCGCCTGTTTGCCAAATTCTCTCTTGAAGACGCCGATTGTCCCCGGACCGCACACGTCGTGCGTCATAAGGATATCGGCATTGACCCAGATATTGTCTCCCGCACTAACGCGCGATTTGCCGGCCGCGCGCGCAAGAATCTTCTCAGTCAATGTCATAGCTTCATTTCGTCTCTGACGCGCCTCTGCCCTCGATCAGTCTCTCAAGTTCCGCGTTGGGCTGGTGTCCCGAAGCGAGGGCCTTCTGGTAATGCCACCGTGCCAGTTCCACAAACGGTGGCTGCTGCGTGGCGTAGATGACCGCCAGATTGTGGTGAGCTCCGCCGTAGCCAGGGGCGATCTGAATCGCCTTTCGCAATGCGGTCTCCGCCGGAATGCGCTGGCCGTTCTGGCTGAGGGTAATGCCCAGGTAATTCTGTGTCTGTGGGTCCTGAGGATCCAGTTGCGCGGACCGGCTGAGCAAGTCGAGCGCTTCATCGAATTTCTCCTGCCGGAACCGCAAGATTCCCAGAAGCGAAAGCGATTGGGCATCGTTCGGCTCGCTTTGCAGCGCGCGTTTCAAATTCGCCTCCGCCTCGTCGAGCCGGTTCTGCTCCAACTGGCAGGCCGCGAGATTTGCCAGAGTCAGTGCGTTCTTCTCATCCAGGCGAAGCGCTTCGCTGTATTTCTTTTCCGCCTCGTCGTAACGTCTGGCCGCAAAGAACCGCTCGGCTTCCGCCACGAGCGGGGCGGCGCCGCGGGGTAATTCTCGCAGCGACTTTCGGCCTGACTTCGGATCCGGGCTGGCCACGGTGGATCGAGGTTTCTCGAAAAGCGCCTTTTCCTCGGGCGTAAACGGGATTGCCCGCGCCTCGAAAACCTCAAGCCGTGCGCGCAAGATCGCCAGTTCATTGTCGAACTGTTCTTTTCGGACAGATTCCGTGCGAGCTTTGTTGTCGTAAAGCTGCCGGGACGTTTCGTTTAACTTCTTAAGCAGATCGTCTCGCTCCTTCTCGACCTGTCTAAGCCGATCGCTTTCAGTCGAGACTGGTTTGGCACTTGTGGATGTCAAACTTGCAAGTTTTGTCTCCAACTCTTTTCTTGCCGATTCGAGGATCGCCTTCTCCAATTGCAGGGTTTTCAAGTCCGACTGGAGACGGAGAATCTCCGCTTCATAGTTGCGTCCGGCGCCAGGAGGCACTGCGGACTCCTTCTGTGGCGGGTGGGCTTTGGCTTCGGTGTCCACGGTGGGTTTCGCACTGGTTGCGAGCTGTTTCCGCAACTCCTCGTGCTCAGTTCGAATGGCCCGGGCTGCTTCGGCCTCCTTCTGCGCGGACTTCAGACGAGTCTCCAGAATCTCTTTTTCGCGCATGAGCTGAACGACTTGATCGGACTGTTCAGTGAGCTTCTTGTTGGCATCAGCGAGTGCCCTTTTCAGATCGTCAACGAGGGCTGCGTCCACTTGTCTGCCAGGCTTGGACTGCTCGTGTTCGAGCGAAACCTTGAGCAATTCTTTCTCCTTTTCGAGCAGCTTGATCCGCTCCTCCGCCCTGGCTAATTCGCGTGGGTCAATGGCGGCAGGTCGCGCAGCCAGCGCTTCTCTCAGCTTCGCTTCCAGGATTGCTTTATCTTCTTTCAGTTGCTGGACTTCCACGGCCAGTGCATGAATCTGACGGTCCTTCTCCCCGACTGCCTGCGCTGCGGGAGCTGACGGTTTCGCTGGTGGCATCGTCGCCGTTCTGATCGGGCCAAAGGCTTTCAATTTCTCTCCAACGTAATCCAGCCGAAATCGAACCACTTTTTCATTCCATGTAGGAGAGCTGCCTTGAAGTTTCTTTAGCTCTTCTTGGGCCTGCAGATACTTTGCTCTTGCGGAATCTGGTTGGCCAGAACTCGCGGCTTGATCGGCCTCCGCGATTAGACTGTAAACCTTGACATACTGAGCGTCTGGCCCTTCCGCCTGAACAACACGCGAAAGAGCGAGCAAGAACCAAGTTATCGAGGCCAAAAACCGTTTCATTGGATTATCGTAATGTATGGCTGAACCGCTTTGCAATCCGTTTGATTCGGGTGCGACTTTTTCCGTCGGTCAGTTTTTTGCCAATTCAGTCCACTCGGCGTTAATGCCGAGGGCAAATGGATCCGGCGCGGACATCAAATCAAACTCGACGCGGCGATCCGAATGAAACCGCTGCCCGTGATGGTCAGATTCACGTTCACCGGACCCGAGGCGCGGTGACGACGGTGATGCTGCTCGAATTATTATCCGTCCAGACCAAGTTGCCTCCTGAAAGCTGGAAGTTCCACCAGCATTTCCTCGGTTTTGGTTCACAGCACCAGCACCACCGTTACCCACGGTAACCGTATATGAACCTGCGGGAATCTCTTAGGGTCTGTGCAAAAATAAATTCCGGTTTTGCTGGAGGCGATTTCGCTTTCTGGCGAGGCACGACGAAGGAGCATAGCCAGGGCTCTGCGACTGAGGAGAAACGAAGCCAGAAAGCGAAATCGCCCCAGCCCTCCGGGGCGGGGCGCCGCCTGGCCGGCTGCGGCGTTGCTCGTCGGTCACAGCCCCAAAACGGGGATGCTCCCTCCTCGCGCCTTGCATCCGGCCAGGCGGCGCTCCCGCCAAAACCGGAATTTATTTTTGCACAGACCCTTA
>VHCZ01000129.1 GCA_016871535.1 Verrucomicrobiota bacterium | reverse complement strand
CGCCGAAAACGGTCTGGGGCTGCGTTGCTCCTCGGTCGCAGAGCACTGGGGCTATGCTCCCTCGTCGCGCCTTGCCCCAGGCCGTTTTGGGCGCAACATAACTCCAGCCATTTGTGAGACACATCACTAGCTGCTAATTCTGAACAAACGACGGATTCACCGTCCTCATGCCTTAATTCAGGCATGCGCCCACCTCGCGGCGACCCGTCGCGCCAGCGCTCCCAGCGCGTAAATCGCCCCGAGCAAGGCCACGTCCGTCGCGCCTACGGGCAGATCCCAACGGTAAGCCAGGCAAAAGCCCGTCAGCGCCGTCACGCCGCCCAGCGCGGAGGCCAGCAGCGCGAATTGCCGCATGGTCCGCGCGAACAGGCGAGCCGTCAGGGGCGGAAAGAGAAGGAAACCAAAAGTCACGAGCGGTCCCGCCCCCAACACGGAGATCGAGATGGTCAACCCGATCAACAGGAACAGGCCTGCGTCCCAGAGGAGCACGTTCTTCTTCAGGCTGATGGCCATGTCCGGATCGAATGAGACGAGCAGGAATTCTTTCCGAAATACAAACAGCGCCGCCGCGACCAGGCTGAAGGCGGCCGCAGTCAGGACCAGCTCAAAATTGGAGATGGCGATGATTTCGCCTTTCAGCAGATCGAGCAAGCCGTGTTCGCCGATCGGGTTCTTCACGAGCAACAGAACGCTCCAGGCCCCGGCGAGGGCATAAGCCGTGCCCAGACGCGCTTCGACCGACCCGTGCCCGCGCCGGGCCAGGAAGGAGAACAGGACGATGGCCGCGAGGGTGAAGACGGTGGAACCCAAAAACGCCAGCGTATGCTCGCCAGCCGTCTCGTGCGCGTGCGGCAACAGCCCCCAGCCCTGCAACGCGAAGGCAAAAGCGATGCCGCAGGACGAAATCTGCGGCAGCGCGACCCCCATGAACACGAGCCGGCGCAAGACCAGATAGACGCCCACCAGCGGACACGTCAACCCGAAGACCACGCTGATATAAACCGAATTGTGCAGCAGGAAATCCGGGTCAAAAACTTCGAGCAAAGTTTGCACGATCAGGAAAAACTTCGGAATCAACCAATTCTACCGTTTCGAATCCCAAAGGGATTGGTGATAGCAGCGCACGCATCCGTGAAAAGAGCAGGCCGCGGCCGGGCACTGGCTGCCGCGAAAGGGCGCGAGGGCTTTCGTGTGTTTGGTGCGTTTCGTGGTCAGCCTTTCCGATCAACGCATCTCCAGTTCGAGGAGCGCTTCCATTTGGTCCCGCGCGAGCAATTCCGCGGCCGGGCCTTCGAGGATTTGACCCGGACGGAGCCAGATCACGTGCGGGATGTATTGCCGCACCACCGGCAGGTCGTGGCTCGCCATGAGGATCGTCTGCCGTTGCTCGGCGTGAATGCGCTGCAGCAACTCCATGATGGACTGCTTCACCGCCACGTCGATGCCGGACGTGGGCTCGTCCAACAGCAGAAAATCCGGTTTGGTCGCCAGCGCCCGCGCGATCAACACGCGTTGCTTCTGGCCGCCGGAAAGCTCGGAGAACTGTTTCCCGCTCAAATCCGCGGCGCCGGTTTGTTCCAGGCATTGATGCGCCCAGGCGCGTTCACTCTTGTCGATGAACCGCCCCGGCCCGACGCGCCCGCACACGCCCATCAACACGACTTCGTAGCTCGAAAGCAAAAAGATCGGGTCCAGCGATTCGCGTTGCGGCACGTAGCCGAGCACGGGATGGAGGCCGTTCATTGGCCTGAAGACCATGCGCCCGGACAGCGGTGGGATGATGCCGAGGAGCGTCCGAATCAAGGTGGATTTGCCCGACCCATTCGCGCCCAAGAGCCCGTAGAAGCAGCCTTGCGGGAAACGAAGGTTCACGTTTTCCAGCACGGGCTGGCGGCCATAGCCAACCGCCAGCCCTTCCAGAGTCAGGAAAGCATCTTCGCGATCATCCATATTCATCGAGACAGATTGCGAAGACGCTTTTCATGAACATGGTAGGGACGGATTCCACTCCGTCCCTGACTTTATGTCCACGGTCGAATACTCAATAACAGGGACGCGGTGGAACGCGTCCCTGCCAGGCGGCGGATTCTCTACCGGTTCATGGCTTCAACGCTTCGACAATCTGGCCGATATCGTAGTCGAACAGGTCGATGTAGTCTTTCACTTTCGCATTCCCGCCAACGCTGGTGGGAAGGATAAGCAGCTTTGCGCCGATGCTTCCGGCGACGTATTCGGGAGTCTTGCGCGGGCGGCACGGCTCAACGAGGACCAGCTTGACGCCTTCCTCCTTGGCGCGCGGGATAAGCGCGTTGATGTGGGTCGGCGACGGCTCGATTCCGGGTTTCGGCTCGATGGTTCCCGCCAACTCAAGGCCGAATCGTTCGAGAAAATAGCTGAACGATTTGTGGTAAGTGACGACCTTGAGGCCGCGCAAAGGTTCCATGCGTTTCGTCCATTCGGCCAGCTTCGCGTCCAGTCGCTGATTGAACGTTTTCAGGTTGGCTTCGTAGAAAGCAGCGTTCGGCGGGTCCAGCCGAGCGAAGGCCGCCGCCGCCGAGGCGGCGATGACTTTTCCGTTTGCCGGATCGAGCCAGCAATGCGGATTGCCCGACGGATGGACGTCGCCCATCGAGCGGTCCACGGGGCCGGACGGGACTTCGAGCACGGTGATCCCGCGCGAGAGGATCACATGACCAGGCGCGTCGTGAAGGATTTTCGCGTTGCGTGCCGCGTTGAGCAGCGGCGGCAGCCAGCCGATTTCTAGATCGAGGCCGCCTTCCAAAAGCACGTCCGCCTGGTTGAGCACGCGGATGAAGCTGGGCCGCGCATCAACGAAATGGGCATCCTCGGTGCCTCGGGCGATGGAGGTTACTTTCACCTTGTCGCCGCCGATTTCCTCGGCGATCGCGCCGAAGTCCGGGAGCGTGGCCACGACGTTGAGCTTCGCGTGCGCCGTGGTCGCAGCAAAGGCCAGAGCAAAGGCTAAGAGCGTGTTTTGAAAAGGGGTGGAACGGGCTGCCAGCCCGTTTTCGGCGGCAACTTGCCGCCGAACATTGCGGCAGGCTGGTAGCCTGCCGCAACAGGCCAGTGGCCTGTTCCACCCAAAAGGCATTTTCAAAACGCGCTCTAAGGAATGACGAATGAACTTCCAATGTCGAATGTCTGAGCCGTGTCTAATCAGTTTCGTTTTCATATCGGTTCTCCTTCGCGGTTAGAACTTGTGCGCGGCGTGCGCTCCCAGCAGGAACTCAAACTGCAGCCAGACAGAATGGTCGTCGCCCATCGTGTTGCGCCGGTCGTAATTGTATTGCAGCCGGAGCTTTGAGAATTCGCTGGGATACCAGGTGAGGTTCGGCGAAAGACGCCAGCGCGAGGCGCGGTCCGGGTCGGGACCGGCGATGGACTCATACTCCCCCTTCCGGTCCGGGAAAACGTAGTCGCCCCGCAACCCGGCGATCCAGCCTTTGCGGAATCCGTAGAGCATTTGGGAATACAGTCCGTAATCGGTGAGCCTCTCTCCCGACAGGTCCAGTTCGTTGACTCCGTCGCCATCGGCGTCCTCGGCAAAGGCGCCGGCTTTGAATCGGCGCAACATGGCCTCGGTTTGCCAGGCGACGAACGGGAATCCCGCGTGGTGCCGGGGTGATTTCCACTTCCAGAACAAATCAACGCCGAAGAGTTCCGTGTTCCCTCCGGTGCCATTGGGGCCGAAGGCGCCCGATGCGCCCGCGACGAGCGTTTGCGAGTCCGTCAGGTTGAACGACGCGACGTAGCGCGGCACGAAAAGCATGTCGTCCAGGTTCCGGACGCTGCCGGGTTCGCTCGGCCGGCCCAAGAAAGGTTCGCCTTCATTCTCGTTGCGGAAGCTGTGCGCCGTTTCGCCGTGGCTGTTTTGAATCGTTAAATAGAGTTCCGAGTAGAACGGCGTGGGCGTGAGCCACGAAACTCGCGCGCCGGCGCTGCGCAGCCCGTCGCCCCCGAGGAAACGGCCCATCACCAGCGGTTGGTCCACGAAATCCCACGAGTGCGGGTGGAACTGATTCTGGCGCCCGAACTCGGTGAAGAATTGTCCGGCGCGGACCTGCAAATTCGCCGGCAGGGCCATCGATTCCAGATAAGCTTCCTCGACTTCCAGGAACGATTCGCCTTCCCGGTCGATTTGCATGATGAGCGCCGCCAGACCTCGGAAATAAGGATCGACTTTGCCTTCGAGCGTGGTTTCGAGGTTCTGGACGGTGAAACCACGTTGCTTCGGATCGTGACCGCCTGTGGTCAATCCTTCGATCTCCTTCGCCGTCGAAGTGCCGGCGGTGAATAGTCCATCGAAAGAAAGATTGAGATAACTCCGCTGGCCGCCCAGGAGAGGGATCGGGTCGCTCGGCGACCAGGGTTTCGCGGCTGCTGAGGACGCTGCGGCGGTGCCGGATGGCGCGGACGGCGGCGGCGCGGTCGCGGGGCCGGGCGGTGGTTTCTGGAATTCCTCGATTTGTTTTTTGAGCGCTTCGATCTGGCGCTGCTGCTCGCGCTGAGTGCGCTCGAAGTTTTGCTGCATTTCCTGCAACTGCTTTTTCAGTTGCTCCAGTTGATTTGTCTCCTGGGCCTGGAGCGGCATCGCGCTCAGGCAAAGGGCAGAAGACCACCCCAAAAGATTCTTCAGGTTCATGTTTCTTCACCAAGGTTGCATGCGCGCGCACGCGTTCGGCGTGAGCGCAACTCAAAACGAAATGCTTCGGCCAGCTCAGGGCTAGCCGACCGACGGACGGGAAGAAACAGCCGCAGGCGGAGCGCGGCTTGACGAAAGGCGGTGCGGCACCGCCGGAAGCAGGACCGAACTGAAATGGGCGGACTGAACCCAAATCGCTTCCACGCGCTGGACACGAATGAGCTCCGGCTCGCTGAAGAGCAGTTTGCCATGGGCGAGCAGCGTGACGAGGCACTGATGCTTCGGGCTTTGAGCGTCGGGATGAGTCTCGGCGTGGAGCGCCGGGGATGCGGCGAGGACCGTCGTTCTTACCCAGAGGAACAACAGCAGTCCCACCAGGCTGGGTTTGCCCAGGCTGCGCAAACAACGCAATGTTGAACGCGCCTTCACAATGGTCCGCACTCAACCAAGCGCGCCGGGACTTTGCAAGCGTTCTCTTTGAGTGGGGGAAAAAGTTGAGAGCGGCTTGAGTTGAGAGTTGAGTGGTGGGGCGAGGCTCCGCCGAGCCTTTCCAGTCGGAGAAAGTGCGATCCTGCTCTCAACTCTCAACTCGAAACCGGAAACCCGAAACTCGAAACTGATCACCTACTTCAGCAGCGCCTTGATCTCCTTCTCGAACTGGTTCTTGGGCGCGTAGCCGACGTGCTTGTGCGCGATCTTCCCTTCCCGGTCGATCACGAATGTGGTCGGAATAGCTTCGACGCCGCCGAAGAGGTCGGCGGTCTTGCCATCGTCCATGACGATCGGATAGTTGATCTCGTACTTCTTCATGAAGGGCTTCACGATCTTGGGCCCTTGATCGTCCAGCGAAACTCCCACGATCACCAATCCTTCTTTGCCGTATTGCTTCTGCAGCTCCACAAAACCGGGAATCTCCTGGCGGCACGGCCCGCACCACGTGGCCCAAAAATCCAGAATCACGACTTTGCCGGCGAAGTCCGACGATTTGACCGGCTTCCCGTCCACGTCTTTGAGGCCGAGCAAGCGATTTATTCCCCAGGGTTGCGAAAGGAGCGCGGGCAGCCTGACCGCCCTCGAAATCCCCTAAGATAGGCCAAAGATATTTGAAACGTAACCACGGACACGGCTTCGCACGGATAGGAAGGAATTTATCCGCGTCAATTTGGGTGTCAGCTTCATTGGGTGGAACGGGCTACCAGCCCGTTTTCGGCGGCAACCTGCCGCCGAATCTCAACGGTCGAATGGCAACCTTGCGACCTGAATCGGGCGAGCGTTCACTCTGATCGAACTGCTCGTCGTCATCGCGATCATCGCGGTGCTGGCGAGCTTGCTTTTGCCAGCGCTCTCGAAGGCCAAGGAAAAGGCGCGGCAAGCGAAATGCCGCGGCAATTTGCGGCAGATCGGTTTAGGCCTCCTCATGTATGCCCAGGATCACGAGCGGTATCCTTACCTGACGACCGTGATCGACTTTCAAACTAACTTCTTCGATTTCGACAAACCGCTCGAACCTTACACGCAAGGCAACTGGACCAACGCCCTCTACCGGTGCCCTTCTTATCGCGGGCCGACTTATCTGAGGAAGAATTCAGGCGGCACCGGTCTGGCCAATCCCGCCGGAAGCTACGGTTACAATGCGTGGGGAACACGCAATAGCAGTACTGATGTGCTGGGCCTGGGCGGCTTCTTCGTCCCCGGCTTCGACAGCGGCACGCACAAGGAATCCGAAATCCGCGCGCCGAGCGACATGCTCGCCATCGGCGATGCCATGGGATTTGACAACGATTATTTCGTCCGAGCCATCAACAATCACGCTCCGTCCACTTCCTGGCCCTATCCGAGCCACCATCCAAACTTGAACTTCGTCTTCTGCGATGGCCACGTCGAGTTGAACCACATGGTTCGCCTGTACCAGCGCGCCGAATCAGCCCGGCGTCGCTGGAACTTTGACAACGAACCGCATCCGGAGACGTGGGAGAAATGAGCCTGGCCGAGCATGCCTTCAATCGCACGGGGACCGCACGCGCCCTCGCGTGCCGTGGTCGGCGCCCTCGCCGACCACACAGGTGCGGTCGATGGGCTCGTCCTTTGATGACGGAAGCACGACGACGATCGGCCGACCGGCGAGGCGCCGGTCGGAACACGCGAGGGCGCGTGCGCTCCCCACTCTCTGCAATGGAATCGAGCCGAGGTTTCACCTTGACCGAGCTGCTCGTCGTCATTGCAGTCATCGCGCTCCTCGCGAGCTTGCTTTTGCCGGCGCTCTCGAAGGCCAAGGAGAAGGCGCGCCAGGCTCGATGCCAGGGCAACTTGCGGCAAATTGGCCTGGGGTTGATCCTTTATGTGCAGGACCAGGAGCGTTATCCCTACTCGGTGGTATTTCGGGAACCGACGACGCTCTACACCTGGGACAAGTCGGTGGAGCCTTATCTGGAGAACAACTGGACGAACGCTCTCTTCAAGTGTCCCAGCTACCGGGGGCCGACCTATCCCATCGCGCCAAGCCCGCCCGGGCTGTTCCGTGATCCTGCGCGCAGCTATGCCTACAACGCGCGAGGAACCGATCTCAGGGTCTCCGGGACCGGGAGACCGCTCCTCGGACTGGGTGGCTGGAGCATAGTGGGGCTGGACGAAAAGCCGCACAAGGAACCTGAAATCAGCGCTCCGGGCGACATGATCGCGATTGGCGATACCATCCGCTATGCAGACCAGGAGTATCTAGTTCAGTCGTTTCGTTACACCGGCGGTTACCTGCCCAGCCACCGGAGTGGACGTCCGGGACTGAATCTTGTCTTTTGCGACGGCCATGTGGAATTCAATCGTGCGGACCGACTCTTCGAGCGCTTGCCAACACCTCGCCGCCGCTGGAACTACGACAACGAACCACATCCCGAAACGTGGGAGAAACCGTGAATTTGAGTCGAAAACTTGGGCAACGCAGCCGTGGGGAGCACACGCGCCCTCGCGTGTTTCGACCGGCGCCTCGCCGGTCGAAATTGCCGCGTCGGCTCGTTCCCCGATGCGGTGTGCTCAAGTGCCGGAAAGTGGTTGGCGAGGGCGCCGGTATATGTGTTTAGCGTGCGTGCCTTCGACGTAGCGCAGAGTTGCACTCTGCCGTATCGCCGATTTGCAATCGGCAGCGCGGCGACAAATTCCGGAACGCCCGATTGGATGACGGTGGCCGTGGAAGCGCGCTCGTTCGCGAAACGGAAATTCTTCCGGCTGCCCAGCGGGAAACCGCACGACTTGAAACTCACGGAGGGCGCCACTGTCAGCGGCCGGGTTCTGCGCGACGGGAAGCCGCTGAAGAATCTGGAGATGGTGTTGGAGCCGGGCAAATTCACGCCGCCGGATTTCCGCAAGCCAGGCGGCCTGGGACCGGACATGCAACCCAAGGACAAGCCGTTGCGTGGCGCGGAGTCGCCGAGCTTTTGAAACTGGACCTGCAATTTCAACAGGAGGCAACAGAGCTAACGGAGGTGAAGGTGCGCTTCTCGGCAGGCCGCGCCGTGGATTTTCGAGCGACACTTTCCCCCTCACCCCGTCCCCTCCCTCAGGGAGAGGGGAAAGGCATCCCGCGCGGAGAACAACCCAGCACTCAAAGCCATTCGAAATGCGCCGGTCGATGGTCTTTCCCCACGAACCTGATTCAACCACCGATTACACGGATCACACGGATAAAGACCGCTTCTCGATCCGAAATCCGTGGATCAAAAAACAACCTTTCGGAAGTGAAAGTGGGGCGAGCGAGCCAACGTGCCGAGACGAAGGCTCGGCAGGAGACTCGCCCCACCGACGTTTACTGAGGGTTGCGAGAGGCGATGGATTTTTGGCTTTCCATCCGTTGGCCGCGACCTAAAAGCAAGGGCATGATCAAGCCCTTCATCCTTTCATCCGCGCCCCTGATCTCAATCGTCCTGCTGTGCTTCATGGCTCCCACCTCAAATTGTGCCGAATCGCAATTGCAACTCACCCTGCGATCTCAAGTGAGGGCGCAGGCGGCACTGGATTCTGGAAACCAGGCGCGGGCTGCAACACTGACCACGTTTCTAATGACTGAGAAGAAGGCAACCTGGGATCCCAGGAAGACCGCCCTCATCATCTGTGACATGTGGGACGATCACTGGTGCAAGTCAGCGGCGGCGCGGGTTGCGGAATTGGCCGGTCCGCTGAACGAGGTGGTCAAAGCGGCGCGGGCCAAAGGCGTCTTCGTCATCCACGCGCCGAGCAGCGTCGTGAATTTCTACCAGGACACGCCGCAACGAAAGCGCGCGCAGGCCGCGCCTTTCGTCAAACCGCCCGTCTCGCTTTCCACTGCCGAACGCTGGGGTACGACGTGGTGCTGGCCCGACCCGGCGCGAGAAACGGATTTGCCAATCGATGATTCCGACATGGGCTGCGATTGCGCGGTGAAATGCAAAATCCGCGACGCCTGGACCCGGCAAATCGCAACGATCCAGATCGGCGAGCTGGACGCAATCACGGACAACGGTCAGGAGACCTACAATCTGCTGCAAGCGCGTGGGATCGAAAACGTGATCCTGACCGGCGTCCACTTGAACATGTGCGTGCTGGGGCGTCCGTTCGGGATTCGGCAGATGGTGAAAGTCGGGAAAAACGTGGCGTTGATGCGCGACCTGACCGACACGATGTACAACCACGAGAAGAAGCCGTTCGTGAATCATTTCGCCGGCACCGATCTGGTCGTCGCGCACGTGGAGAAATTCTGGTGCCCGACGTTCACCAGCGGGGACATTACCAGCCGTCCGCCATTCCGGTTTAAGGAGGCATCCAAGTAGGGCAGGCATCCTGCCGGCCTTGCGGGGAGTTCAAAGTTTAAGGTTCCAAGTTCAAAGTTAGCGCCTGAAGGTTGCCACTCCTGTTTTCCCAACAGCAGGCAACAGAGCGAACAGAGGCGTAGCGCAGATTTGCAATCTGTCGTATCGCGGAATTGCATTCCGCAGGGCTCGACAAGCTCCGGATCCCTGGAACTCGCCTGACGCTTGGCCGTTTTTCGCAGGGGCAGGCAGGATTGCTGCATGCATGCCTGCCCGACTTTACCTTAGCTCGTGATCCGCTGGCTTCACGCCGCGCTTGAATTTCCCAAAGCCGAAGAACGTGGGCTTGAATTCGCCGACGTAATCGACGTTGCTTTTGGCCGGAATTCTGTTTTCCAGACCCACGCCCCAATAGCACGCGTTGACCAACAAACGCCGCAAGCCCTCGCTTTCCAGGTCCGGCGCAGCGCCGATGGTGGCGCCGATAATGCGCGAGGTCTTGCCGCTTTCGCCCGTGTAATTCCGAGTCCAGATCAGCGGCATCATCGGCTCGTTCTTTTTGCCCACGACTGGTTTGTCGCTCGGATTCATGCCTTCCAGCACCTGGCCATGCACCAGGATCTGAGTGTCTTTGGGCAGATGGATGATGCCGTACACGTCCGTCGGGCCCCAGATGTCATCGACGCCGCGCAGGGTCGGATGATTTTTCAGCTCCGGATTGATGACGCCGCGCGTGCTTTCCTTGCCGTGATTGCCGTGATGGCTGATCCAGGTGTCGCCGAGCACCTGCTGGCCGAAGCCGCCGGGCCATTCCTTGCTGCGCCAGTCCCACTTCAAATAGCGGCTTTGCTTGTTGCGCTTGATCTCGAACGCGTGCGTGGAAGTACGGATGCCCAGGATCGGTTTGCCGGATTTCAGGAAGTCCTCAAAGTATTTCATCTGGTCATCCGGCGGCTCGCGAAAGCGCGTGAACAGGACCATCATGTCCGCGGACTTGAGGTGCTCCAGCCCGACGATGTTGGTCTGGTTATTCGGATCAATGGCGCCGTCGGCGGGATTGATCGGGAAGAGGACGGTGCACTTGAAGCCGTGCCGGACCGCGAGAATCTTGGCCAGCATGGGCATGCCTTCTTCGGAGCGATATTCTTCGTCGCCGGTGACAAAGACGATGTGTTTGCCTTTGCCGGGGCCATCCTTGCCGTCATAGACCACCCAATCACCGGCGTGGGTTTGCGAACAGGTGGTGAGCGCGAGGGTGCTCAGCAGGACTGTCAGGAATTTCATTGCGATCCCATGGGTGGATTTCATGGGCTGATTCTTAACCGAGCCTCGGCAAAAGGACAATTGATTAGTAAGGGATCTGAGCGCAGCCAGATTCGCGCGGCTTGTATTACTTTCATCGGGTTCTCTCGGGTCAACTCCTGCAACACTTCGAGGATGATCTTTTCGGTCGGCACTTGAAGTCCAAAGTCCATTGCCAACTTCCTCTGCTCAGCCAGTAACTCCTCCAATTCGCCCCCTTTCGGCAAGAAGGCGAGCTTTGCTGGAGGATTTCGACACCGCGCCTCGAATTCTTTCAGCGGCGCTAAAGCGGCAAACTCCTCGATTACTTCCTTTTGCTGGTCAATGGTCATTGATGGCAGCTTGACCATCGCTTCAGCAGCGAGTTTGCATTCGTGACCGTCGAAATGCTTGAAGAGAATGCTGGCGCATTCTTCGTCCGAGAGAATCAAAAGAGCTGCTAGCTTTTGCAGAAGAGATAGAGCCGTCTCCGTTTTGGGTTCGTCTTTCAGCAGGCCGCTCAACCAATCGTCAGTGGCTCGGCCCATCTTGACGGGGTTCTCACGGATCAGTTCCTTCAACACTTCAACGGTGATCGCGTCGGCGCCAAGACCAAGATCGAAGTCCAGCTCCAACTTCGACCTTTCAGCTTGTGTCCTGGCCCATTTCGATCTCACAGCCTGTAACGCCATCCCCATCCGCTCCACGGTTGCCATGGGAGCTCGGCCCTCAGGAGCACGCTCAGTCCGCCCAGTTTCCAGCGGGCCGACAATCGCCGCGGCTTTGTCTGCGCCAACGGCCTTCTCCAGAACGGCGCGGGTGTACTCGACGAAGCCTGCCAAAGCCGAATTTGCCGAGATAACCAATTCGAAGAATTCTTTCACGATCGCTTTCTGTTGGTCGGCGTTCAATGGTTCCAGTCCGGCGACTTCTGCTTCCAAAATAGCAGCATTGTGTTCCCCCAAGTTGGTGGAGCAGGCTTCTCGCTCTCTCATCGCCCAATAGGAGTAACAGACAGGCTCGCCAGCGGTTGGCAGAAAAGGAAAAACCCGGTCGCGCACCAAATGAATTGCCGCGATTGTCTGACGAGTCTCCAGAGGCATGCCTTCGGGTCGTCGCGAGCCGGTCTTGAGCGAGAACGGATCGGATTCGGGTGCGCGGCCAGAGTGCTCACTTGGGGACGACTGATCAACGAAATGGAGAAGGAAGGATGGTGCATGTGTGTGGTTGTTCGGCGCTTCGATAGGGACAGGACGCTGCAATAAACCCAATTCATCACTCCCGATCGCGGGGAATTCCAGCTCAGGGAGATCGCTGTAAAAGCAATCCGGGTATCAAGGTTATCGGCACAAGGATACTTAACGCTGATCGCGCCCGCTTTGATCTGCATCAAAAGATCGCGAGACAGAGGAGGCAGGAGAGGTTGGAGAATTCAATCGGGCCGCGCTTCATCACCGACTTGCCCTTCGCCCGCGACAATGTCCGCGGCGATATAGCGGCTCATTTCCGGCCCGGAGATCTTGATCTCGCCGACCTTCAAGCCGCGCCGGTACAGATTCATGCGTTGGCCCACTTGCGGCAGTTTGCTGAGGTAAAAATCGATCACCACAAAGCCGGAAGTTGGATTGACCGCCTTCACGGTTCCCTTCGTCTCCAGGATCGGAGTCACCCGAGGGAATTTCTCGGCTGGCGCTGAGACCGCCCTTGGGGCCTGGTTTCGTTTTGCCGGGGCGGGCCTGGGTTTGTTCCAGGAAGGCGGTGTCGTGGCCGTGTCCGTGGAGTTGGCATGTTTGCATCCCGGCAGAAGCGATACGCTTGTCAGGAGAGCCCAGGTGAATCGCATGAAATTCAGTTAAGTCAATCAACCAGGGTGCGTCAATGGACAAACCGTCCCGGACTCGACGCTCCACCGCACGAGGTCCCGTCCGAGCTCTTCCGGCCAATCTTCCTTTGTGACGGTCATGAAAACCTGGCTCCGGCTGCGGTGCGCGCGGCGAAGCAAAGGAAGAAGACCGCGGCGACGCTTCGGGTCCAACTCGCCCATGATGTCGTCGATCAGCAGCACCGGCGCGCTTCCGTGAATGCCGGTCAGATATTCCGCCTGGGCCATTTTCAAAGCGATGGCAATCGACCGCTTCTGGCCTTCGCTGGCAAATTGAGCCGCTAACCGATCTTCCAGCACCAACCGCAGCTCGTCGCGATGCGGGCCAACGACGGTGGAGCGCAGCACGTGTTCCCGCGCCCGGGACTGGGCCAGTTCGACCGCAAAGTCCGCCCGGACGGAGGGTTGATACTCCAGACGCAACTCCTCCGCCTCGGCCGCGATCCGCAGATACGCCAGGCGCGCCAGCGGAGAAAAGCGAGGCAGCAGTTCGCGCCGAAATCGAGTCAGTTGATTCCCGGTCAGGACCAGTTCGCGTGTGAAACTTTCCAGCGCCGCCGGGTCTGACAGGCGCTGCTTCAGCAAGGCGTTGCGGGAGCGCAAGGCCCGGGCGTACCGCTGGAGCAAAGGAAGATACGTGGGCTGGGTTTGAGCCAGGAGCAAGTCCAGAAAACGGCGGCGACGGCTCGCGGCGCCTTTCACCAACTGCAAATCCTCCGTGCAGAACACTACCGCGCGCAAAAGCCCAAAGTATTCCGACAGCTTTCGCACCGGGCGTCCATCCAGGCTGAGCTTTCGCTGCTGCGCGGACCAGTACATTTTGATCTCGTGCTCGTCCGGGCCGATGACGCGCGCGCCGACGAAATAACCGCGCTGATCGTGCCGGGTGATCTGCGCGCCACCGACTCCGCGAAACGAGCGCAAGGTCGCCAGCAGATAGATCGCTTCCAGAATATTCGTCTTTCCCTGGGCGTTGTCCCCGATCAAAAGATGAAACCCCGGCGACAAATCGAGATCCAGGCGCGAGTAATTGCGGAAGTCCCGAAGCCGTAGGTGAGCCAGATGCACGGGAAGGAATTACTCGCGAGGCCCCCAGGCTGTCAGTTCATTTTTGTTCGTTCCACAAGCCTAGCCCCTGCTCTCGGGCTTTTCGTTCCGCGCGGAGCAGGTCGTAAAGTTCGTCCCGCGCCAGGCCTTTGAGGTAATTCCGATTCAGCCGCGCAAGGCCGGCCTCTACCAGGACCGCGTTGACGTTCGTCTCGCCTCGATACGCCACGCCCAACCCGGTCCGGAGCGGGCTGAGAAAAGTCGCTGCGACGCGCACGTCGTTCGAGAGAATCAATTCGGTGAACCGTGACTTGCACTGCTCTTTGAACTCGGCGGCGGCTTCATCCGAACGGTTGGTGGCCGCAATCGGCTCGAAGCCGGTCAATTGGAAATTGAACAAGAGACCCTGGGCGGTCCTCATTTGAAAAGCGTATTCCCCCGTCACTTTGATAACCTGGCCCAAAACCGATTCGCGGTCCTGGCCAGGGTTCTCGCGGCTGATCTGCCAGGCTTGATAGTAATCGACCGCCGGGTGGAGAACGGAGCGTTTCTGGTAGAGCAACGCCCCCAACGCGGCGAGCAAGCCGTAGAAGACCACGAGCACCAGTTTGTGCAAGATGTGAAACATACTCCGCGACGAGATCGGATTCGCTGCAGCGTCAAAACGTTACAATGTTGCAGCGTCAAAGGGGTTAAATGAGTTAAATGAGTTAGATGAGTTAAATCGGTGAAAGGGCTGGCGCTCGGTTCCAGAAAGTTTCTTTGCTCCGTGTTCTCCGTTTGCTCCTGTTACCTTTGAATTGTTGTTCTTCTGTTAGCTTGCGCGTGGACCTTCCTTCGGATCAAAGAGGCGAATCCGTGGGTCGCGCTTGGGTTCGGGCGGCGGCGGCGCGGGCCGGACGCTGACTTTGACGGGGTCGGGCTGGACCGAGCGTTCCACGGAAATCAGGAGCATGTTCACCTCCGGATTGCGGTGCGGACGCGGGTCGATCCCGTGCCGCCGCAAGGTCTCGAACGCCAAAACGCAATTCTGCGCATTGTCGAAACGGAAGACTTCCCGGGCGAAGACTTTCTCCAACCAGGACCCGCGGCGCGCGTTCTTCAACCCCATCACAAAGGCCGCGGGCTGTTCCGGATGATGAACGCCTTCCAGGAAGGCCAGCAGGAGCGTCAAGCGCCGCCAGCCCCGGTCTTGAACCCAGCGCAGCAAACGCAGCAAATAGTTCTTCCGCTCGACGTAGGTGCTCTGGGTGATGACACCGGTGAGCGGTTCGGCGATCTTGGCGCCGAAATAGGGCGCCCAGAGGAGGGCGTTGATCACCGCGAGAATCACGCACACCGCGAGGTTGAACGCGCCCATCACGTCCCCGGATTCGGGATGCTCTCCAGCATAGCGGCGCGTGGTTACGAGGCCGTAGAACAGCGCTGCGCCGAAGATGATTCTGAGCAAAACTAACATCGGGCCACGAACTGTGTCATGTGTTTCAAGTGCAAGTGTGCCAATGCGCCATGAACCGGCGCCACTGGCTTAACTGCGTCTGAACCCAGCGAGGGGGGCAGTTAGAATCTTCTTCCTCTCCCCGCAAGGCACGAGTGGGGAGAGGACCGAGGAGAGGGGCCACCCATAGCGACCGCCCTCCTCTCCCCGACCCTCTCCTCCCTTCGCAGGGAAGAGAGGGAGAAATCCCAATGCAACTCTCGTTTTCACAGGTTAGTTCAACACCAGTCGTTCGGTGCCAGGTCCTGTCTATTCATCCGGCTTCAAGATCGGCGTATGCGTGACGATGCCGCGCAGGCTCATTTCCAGTTTGTGCTTGTTGACCGCGTAGTGCAACGCGGTTTCCCGTGAAATGACGCCGGCGGCGAGCAGTTCGCTCAGGTATTGGTCGAACGTGTGCATGCCCTGGTTCACGGAAACCTCGATGATCCCGGTCAACAGCTCCAGATGGTTCGCGCGAATCGCTTCCTGAATGCCCGCGTCGCGCCGCAGAATTTCCAGGCATGGCGTGCGGGTTCCGTGGACGTTCGGGATGAGCCGCTGGCAAAGAATCGAGTTGACGTTTCGGGCAAGCAGACTGCTGATGCCCGCTTGCTCGGAGGCCGGATAATACTCGCGGATGCGCCCGATCGCTTGCGCCACCGTGTCCGCGTGCAGCGTCGTCAACACGAGGTGGCCGGTCTCCGCGGCTTGCATGGCGGTGAAGATGCTTTCCCGGTCGCGAATTTCGCCGATGAAAATGACGTTCGGGTCCTGGCGCATGGCGTTGCGGATGCCGTCGGCGAACGACGCCGTGTCAATCCCGACCTCGCGCTGCTCGAACTGCGCCAGGCAATCCTCGAAGACGTATTCGATCGGATCTTCGATCGTGATGATTCGCGCCGGGCGGGTCTCGTTGATTTCCTGGAGCAACGCGCGCAACGTCGTGCTCTTGCCCTGGCCGGTCGGGCCGGTGGCCAGGACGAGGCCGCGAGGTTCCTTGACGAGATCCTTCAGGGAATCGGGCAATTGCAGGTCGCTCAGCTTCAGCCGCTGCTGCGGCACGATACGGAAGGAAAACGATTGCCGGCCTTTCTGTTTGCTGAAATTGGCGCGGTAACGCTGATCGCCGTAGTAGAAGCTCAGATCAAGTTCGGCCGCCTTTTCGATCCGGGCGCAGAGTTCCGATGAGAAATTCTCCCGCAGCAACGCGCCAAGTTCCTCAGGGGTGGGGGCCGGGGACAATTCAATCGGGACGCGCAGCAGGTTGCCGTGGACGCGGATGGTGTAAGGCCGCTCGGCCTGGCCGTGGAGGTCGGTGGCCTCCCGCTCGCGGCAATAATCCAGGAGCCGGCTCAGTTGCGTGTCGGGGCGGACGTATTCCATGGGATGGAGAGATAGAGCAGCTTCACCAGGCCGATTTTTAGCAGTATCGATGCCAGAGACAAGAGTTTGGCTGCCTCTCGGCCCAGTTTTTGCATCCCTGTCTTCGGGCGAAGTAGCGCAGGCTTTCGAGCCTGCGGGTTCACGGAGCTTTCCAGCTCCGTTTCGCGAGCGGCGCCGATGGGGACTGGAAAGTCCCCTGAACCGGGAGGCAGGAAAAGCCTGCCCCACAACGCCGGTGTTCCACATGCAAGAACTGAGAGGCGACCGACTGCACCGCGATCGTTTCATCTTGCTTGTCACTCCAACGCTTCCTTCCTAACTTGCCGCCTCATGAAAACGGGTTTCGTCCTAAGGGTCTGTGCAAAAATAAATTCCGGTTTTGCTGGAGGCGATTTCGCTTTCTGGCGAGGCACGACGAAGGAGCATAGCCAGGGCTCTGCGACTGAGGAGAAACGAAGCCAGAAAGCGAAATCG
>VHCZ01000128.1 GCA_016871535.1 Verrucomicrobiota bacterium | reverse complement strand
TCCCACGACGAGAGGTTGCGTCCGCGGATTACCCACGCGGTCTCACTCTCCGACCCAGCGCCATTCACTCGGGTTCGACGCTAAACCAACTCCGAAACAGGCGCAAGCGGAAAGTGTCGCTGTCGTGTTAAGCGCTGTCGTTCGTTCCAGCCGGTCTTTCGCATTGGGGGAGGGTGGACTCGACACCGCCTGCGCCGCAACAGCAGAAAGCCCCGCCAAAGCCGAAAAGCTCAGAACGGCCGTCAAGACGAGCCTTCCAACTTTCCTCGGAAGCGACACGTGGCGGAGCGCCAGGCACACGGCCCATAAACTCGGTAGGGCGAATCCGTCCCGGCGAGCCGCTCGACGTGCCTGAACAACGTCCGACTCGGCTCGCTGGGGACAGGCTCGCCCTACCGTCTGGGTGTCCTCAGGACGGGAGAGAGGAACATTCGATCGCATTCACGCAAACCGTGCCTGCGGTTGCGTCGGTGTTTCTTGGACCTTGTTGCGGCGCCGGGAAGGATCTTGCGATGGAATCAGGGAACGCCGGACGAAACTGTCGGAACTGGTCACCACAGCAACCCCTCGACACTGGCTCTTCTTCGCGTCGCCGAGACAGATGCTGACAACCCTGACAACTGAAAACTGGCAACCGACAAACGGGGCCAAGATTCCAAAGCGAACAATTGCAGAACGACCCAGTTTAGTGCAGGCTCCACTGTCTCAACCGTCCGGTTATGCGCCTCATTGACGATACTCAACGTTTGAGGGTAGGGCTGGGGGGCGCGACACGCCAGGGGGTGCGACTCAGACTGTCGGTCAGCGAAGTCTTCTCCCTCTCTTTCCGAAGAGAGGAGAGGGCCGGGGAGAGGAGGTGCGTTGGATCGGGTCTCATGTTTCCAAGAAACCCCTCTCTCCGACTCTCCCCCCCCCTCGTTCCTCGCGGGGAGAGAGGGAAGTCAATCGAAGTCGCTGACCGGCAATTTTAATCGCACCCCACGCCAGGCAACCTTGGCACGGGCTTTCACCCTGATCGAACTCCTAGTCGTCATCGCTATCATCGCGATCCTGGCGGGGATGCTTCTGCCGGCGTTGAACCGGGCCAAGCTCAAAGCCACCGGCGCCGTCTGCCTGAACAACCAGAAGCAAATCGTCCTGGCCTGGATGCTCTATGCCGAGGACAACAACGACACCATCCTCCCCACCCAATACGCCGGCGCGAACGGCACCGTGGATTTGTATGCGGGCGGCTATTGGCGCGGACCGCAGCCGGACATCACGGCGAACCTTCGCGTCGATCAGGCTTTGCAGCGCGTTTATGCCGGTTTGAGCAACTCGCCGCTCACCCAATACTGGAGCGCTTACGATTCCTTCCATTGCCCCGGCGATTTGCGGACGAAACGGAACAAGCCCGGACGCGGCTGGGCTTACGACAGCTACTCGAAGTGCGACACCATGAACGGCACCGGACGCGGCTACAATCCGATCCGGCTGTTCACCAAGTTGGCCGCGATCCCCGAACCGGCGGAGTCGATGGTGTTCGTCGAAGAAGCCGATCCGCGCGATTACAATCGGGGCACGTGGAACATCCAGTTGAACCCGCCAGGGTGGGTCGATGCCTTCGCGATCTATCACGGCAACTGGAGCACATTCTCCTTCGCGGACGGCCACGCGGAGGGCCACGCCTGGCGCGACCCGGCCACGGTCAAGGCCGCAACGGATTCCGCGAACGGCATCGAAAGTTTTTTCTGGAAAGGCGGCGGCGCGAAGAATCCCGACTTTGTCTGGGTCTTCAATCGCTTCCGTCACCCCGATTGGAAGCCGCTCTCGCCCTGACAGTGTGTCTGAAGAATCGCCGAACTGAAGTCTGGAGTGTTGGAGTGTTGGAGATTACAGGACTCCAATGCTCCACTACTCCACTACTCGTGGGGCGAGGCTTGCCGTGCCAATGCCATCGAAGAAGAAGAGATCCGCAGGAGCGTCGCTCCACCGTCGATAACTGAGGGGTTGCGTGTCTGTCATCAACGTTCCGGCACTTTCACGTTGGCGTTCGGTTCGAAATCCTTGTGCCAATTCAAGGTCCATAGACCCTTGACCGTGACTTTCGCCGCGTGGCCATCGACGAAACCGACGTTGATCCCGCCGCGATGGCGGTCGATGGCAAACCGGCCCATGAACTGGCCTTTGGCGTGCGGAAAACTGCCGCCGCCGTATCCGCCGCCCTTGAGGTCGAGCGGCGGACGATCCTTGCCTTCGGGCCAGGAACCGACCCAGACGGAATCGCCATAGACGGGCACATCCCCTGGCGCGATGGAGAACTGGGAGTAGTATTTGTCGCGAGGAAAATCGGCGACATAGACGCCAAGATTGTCCAGCCACAGGTTCATGCCGTAACTGCCTTCGCCTTCGAGAACGCGCCAGGTTTTGGTGGAGGTGCCCCACCAGGCTTCGCCGATGGCCGGTTTGGCCTTGGGCCGTTTGGTGGCAGGGCAAAACATGATTCGCATGACGCCGTTCACGTTCTCGGCCGGTTTGTTTTTGTAAGCGGCGTCGCCCATGTAAGGCGCGATCTGGTGAAACCAGTACGTGCCGACCTCGGTCGTCACCGGGGGGACGTGATCGCGGAAGTCGTCGGCATAAAAGCCGGTGGCGAGCGACATCTGGCGAAGGCTGTTGAGGCAAACGGTCGCATTGCCCTGAGCCTTGGCGCGGCTCAGCGCGGGCAACAGCATGCCTGCAAGAATGGCGATGATCGCGATGACGACCAGCAGTTCGATCAAGGTGAATGCCTGGCGTGGGGAAGAAAAGGCCGTTTGGTTCCGGCGAACGCGCCGGCAGGAAGGAGTTGTCATAGGCGCACGGGTCTCGGTATCTGCCGGGAAGCTTACAGCACCTCGGAACAAAAGCAATGCGGGCCGCAATCAGCGGCAATTCTCCTTTGATCTCGTAGCGCAGCCGCTCGGCTGCGAGTTCGGACGGCGTCTCGCCGTTCGGAGGGAAACGGGGCGGGACGCCCCTTGAACCCGCAGGCGAGGACGCCCGCGCTACTTCGAATCCGGATGCGTGAAGAAGAAAAAATTCGCATTGACGATGTCCTAAGTTCTGCGCTTCGTTCGTCGAAGGAATAGACCGGGCAAGCGCAATTGAGATGTCGGCGGGCTCTAACCTGCCGGCATGCCATCCCACGGTCTGATCAGTATGCTTAAGAAGATCCTTATCGCACTGGCTGTCATCATCGTCGTGTTTGTGGTCGTCGTGGCCGTGCAACCTTCCGAGTTCCGCGTCACGCGGTCGGCCACGATGGCGGCCCCGGCGGCGGCGGCCTTTGAGCAGGTGAACGATCTCCACAAATGGGAGGCGTGGTCGCCGTGGGCCAAGCTGGACCCTGCGGCCAAGAACACGTTTGAAGGGCCGCCCGCAGGCAAAGGGGCGGTGTTCGCGTGGGCCGGCAACAACCAGATTGGCGAAGGCCGCATGACCATTACCGAAAGCCGCACCAACGAATTGGTCCGGTTCAATCTGGAATTCTTCAAGCCGATGGCGGGAACCAGCACTTCCGAGTTCATGTTCAAGTCCGACGGCAGCCAGACCACCGTCACCTGGAGCATGGACGGCAAAAACAACTTCATCGCCAAAGCCATGTGCCTGTTCATGAACATGGACAAAATGCTGGGCGGCGAATTCGAGAAAGGGTTGGCGTCGATCCAATCCATCGTGGAAAACGCGCCGAAAAGATAGGAGCGACTCTGAGCGGAGTACGAGTATTGGTGGGCACGCGCAAGGGCGCGTTGGTCCTGACCTCAGACGGCAAACGCAAGAAGTGGCAAGTCAACGGCCCCCTCTTCGGCGGCTGGGAAATCTACCATTTGAAGGGATCGCCTGTGGATCCGAACCGGCTGTTTGCCTCGCAAACCAGCGGCTGGTTCGGGCAGATTATTCAGCGTTCGGACGACGGCGGCAAGACCTGGCATCAACCCGGCACCCCGCCGGGCGAACCCACGACCACGCCGGAAGGTTTTCCCAAAGGCGAAAGCAACAAGTTCGTCTATGACACTTCGGCTGAAACCGGCAAGCCGCTTGCCACACATCAATGGTACGACGGCACGCAACATCCCTGGGAATTCAAGCGCGTCTGGCATCTCGAACCTTCGCTGTCCGATCCGGACAGCTCGAAGTGTCGGCCCCGGTCACGCAACGCTCGATCCTCAATGCGCCCGAATCGCGCTATCCGATGCTGAAGGGAACGATCCGCGATCACGTCGCGCAAAAACGGCGGCCCTTCGTGCGGTTTTTCGTCTGCGAACAGGACTGGAGTCTGGAGTCGCCAGACCAGCCGTTGCCCGACGCGATCGCCTCGGGTCAGGAGCCTTTTCTGGTCGTATGTCCCGTATGTCCTTCAACCGCCGGCGATGGCGCCAACGAAGGAACTGAATTTCCGGCTGTGCAAACGGTGGAAAATCGCTGATCCTTGGGTTGTCCAATTCACCCGAACAGAAAGGCAACTCATGTCGCGCTCAAGAATCTTCCTCGCAGTCCTGCTCGCCGCCGTCACCTTTGTGTTCAATCCCATTGGCGTGGCCGGCGGCGCTCCTTCCCTCGCCCTCGTTGAAAAAGTGGAATGGCAGCCGATCATCGCCCAGGTCCGGCGACTCATCGAAGCCGCGGAGTATCTTGGCTCGCCATTCAGTCCCGCCGACAAACAAGCCCTGGAAAAGGAAATGAACGGTTTGGGCGACGCTCAAGCCACCGCCGTCATCCAAAGAATCCTCGACGCGTACTGCTTGCTCGGCGTCACCATTACACCGGAGCCGGGCCTTAAGGTGTCCGCAGGTCCGGCCAAACCCGAATTAGTCCAGCAAGGCTGGCGACAGTTTCTCGTCAAAGTTCACAATGATCCAGGCCTCACCGCCGAACTCCGCGCTGTGAGTCCGAATGCGTTGTCTCTATTTGAAAGCGGCTCCAGCGTCACCGCCTCCGACCGCGCCTATCGCAAACGCGGCGCAAGTCCTGGTCTCGGCGCCGCGGACCTTTGGCTGGATTTGCAAATGTTCAACAAGCAACCGCTCCGGGAGCAACTGAGCGGCCTGAATCTGGAGTACCGCATCATTCAGCTTTACAGCCGTGATGCCGGCGACCGGTCAGCGAGGATTGCGTTCAATCTTGCCCAGGGCACGCAAAACATCGCAGGCGGAAACGATCTGACGACGACGTTCCGGTGCGCCGTGGCACCGGAGATCACGTTCAAAGTTCTGGACGAGAACAAGCGTCCTACCACGGGGATGTTCGTCATTCGCGACCAGCAAGGCCGGATTTATCCTTCTCAGGCAAAACGGCTCGCCCCGGATTTTGCGTTTCACCCGCAGGTGTATCGCGCGGACGGCGAAACGGTCCGGCTGCCGGCTGGAACTTACACCATCGAATTCGGGCGCGGGCCGGAATACTTCCTGGACACGGCCAAGGTTGAGGTGGCGGGAAAGCCCAAGACCATCAGTTTTCAGCTCAAACGCTGGATCGATCCCTCGAAGACCGGCTGGTGGTCGGGCGATCATCATATCCACGCCGCCGGATGCGCGCATTATACGAACCCGACCGAAGGCGTGCATGCACCGGACATGATGCGGCATTGCCTGGGCGAAGACTTGAAGGTCGGCTGCAACCTGACCTGGGGACCGTGCTTCGATTATCAGAAACAGTTTTTCACGAGCAAGGACGACAAGGTTTCCCGCCACCCCTACTTGCTGCACTATGACGTGGAGGTTTCGGGGTTTGGCTCGCACCAATCAGGCCATCTCTGCTTGCTCCGGTTGAAGGAGCAAATGTACCCCGGCGGCGACTCAAAGGACCATTGGCCCACGCTGGGCTTGAACACGCTTCGCTGGGCGAAGAAGCAAGGCGCGGTGTGCGGGCCCGCGCATTCAGGCTGGGGTCTGGAAGCGCGCCCGTCCGGCAATCCGCCCGTGAGCAGCCGAACTTCCGGCGAAGTCGTCACGCTTTCGGATGAATTGCCCAACTACATCATCCCGCCCTTCAATGGCATCGGCGCCAACGAATATATCATGGATGTGACTCACCAGGTCCCTGGACCGGACGGCAAGCTTGTGCCTGCGGTGGATTTCATTTCCACCGTGGACACGCCCTACGTCTGGGAATTGAACATCTGGTATCACACGCTGAACGTCGGGTTCCGCACACGCATCAGCGGCGAAACCGATTTTCCGTGCATCTACGGCGAGCGCGTCGGCCTGGGCCGGTCTTATGTCAAGCTCGACGGCAAGTTGAACTACGACCAATGGTGCGAAGGCATCCGGCAAGGCCGCAACTACGTCGGCGATGGCAAGAGCCATTTGCTCGAATTCAAGGCCAACGACGTCGCAATGGGCGAAAATGGGAGCGAACTCCGGCTGGCAAAAGCAGGCACCGTCCGGCTGAAAGCGAAAGTCGCGGCGTTGCTGAACGAGAAGGCGAACCTGTCGCTGAGAAGCACGCCTTACCACCAGAAACCGTACTGGGACGTGGAGCGGGCGCGAATCGAGGGCACGCGGGAAGTACCTGTGGAAGCTATCGTCAACGGCTACGCGGTCGCGCGCAAAACGATCGTCGCGGACGGAAAACTCCAGGACGTCAGCTTCGACGTGAAGATTGGCCGCAGCAGTTGGGTGGCCCTGAGGATTCTGCCTTCATCGCACACCAACCCGATCTTTGTGGTGGTGGATGGCAAACCGATTCGCGCCTCGCGCCGCAGCGCGGAGTGGTGCTTGAAAAGCCTCGATCAATGCTGGTCGCAGAAGGAGCGCTTCTACAAGGCCGACGAAATGGACCAGGCGAAGAAGGACTACGCCCACGCACGGGAGGTTTATCGGAAGCTGCTTGAGGAGTGTGCCGCGGATTGATTCGGAAACTTCACAGGAGCTATTGAAGGTTTGCCAACTCTATGTCCTCTTCTGTCCAGCTTGCGTTTCAATCGATAGGAGGAGTTGCGGCGGCTGCTTCGTCATGGTCCACCGAAGATTTCCGGACAATGACGCTCTCGAACGTTTCTCGGAGTTCTTGGAGATGTTTCCCTTGCTCGGGGAACAAATGGTCCGCTTCCACTTCCCGTGAGAACGTTCGGGCCAACTCCAGACGCCCCTGACGAACCAGCACCTCCACGCAACCGAAATTGTAGAGCGCCCGCTCCGAGGCGCTCAGCCTTTGCGGGTCGATCTGCGCCAGCAGCCGATCGGCATCCTCATAACGATAGTTCTGAATCAACGCCAGAGCGTGATTGATCCGAAAAGCCACCGCGTCGGGTCGGTGGCTCCAGAGCGCAAACGTGTGTTGGATCGCTTGCTCCGGCTGGCGGCGATTGATCAGCAAGGCCGCAGCATAGTTGTTTCGCGCGACCCGGTCGGCGGGGTTCAAGGCCAGCGCCTTCGCTGTGGATTTCAACAACAACTCCGCGTCCTTCAGCTCGAAAGCCAGGGTCGCGAGTGTGTCCCAGTAAACGGGATTGTGTTCGCTGAACCGCTCTACCGACTTGAGCAACGAAAGCGCTTTTTCCCTGTGTCCCCAGCGCCACAAATGCGGGGCCATCGCGAGGGTCAGTTGAGGATGCGGACAACGGCTCGTTCCGATCCGGCCAAACGCCTGGCGGGCCGCATTCAAACGGTGTTGCGCCAATTCCACCCGGCCTTCCAGAAAATGACTCAGATCCCCCAACCGCTCGCTTAAGGTGCTGTCCAATCCGATTTGCAGCGCCAGTCGCCGCAGGTTGTCCCACTGCTCTGACTCGATGAGCAGATTGGCATACAAAATCCACAGCTCGTCCAGGAAACTGAACTCCAGGGTGAAGCGATCGAGCAAGCGCTGCGCCAGCTCGCGTAGGCCCAGAGCGAGGTATGCCTGGGCCAATTGGAAGGTTTCCAGCCCCGTGGCCGGGGACATCGCCAATGCCCTGGCCCGTTCGATCGCCGAATCCCGCCGCTGGTTTCCCGCCAGCAAACGCCAGGCGCGGACATGGTCGATGAGGCGGTCTAGTTTCCAATCACTCAACCGCTCCAGACAAGCCAGATATTCATCGACTTCATCGCGCTGTTCGCACACCCGCAAACGAAGCCGATGGGCGAGCACGCGCCACTGCGGATCGTGCAGATGATCGTTCAGCCGCACCTCCATTTGTGGTTCCTCGCTGTTTTCAGTGGCTGTTCTCTCTCTCCCAGCGGGAGAGGCCTGGGGTGAGGGAGAAGCGCTGGCAATTTCCAAGGCCGCTGACTCGTCTAACGCCTTCACCCTCTCCCTCAAGGGAGAGGGAACGACGCAGAGTCCCCAGCCCTCCCGGAAGGCGGCGCGGTACAGCCGCATCTCCGGGTCGGCCGGCAAGGCTGCCGTCGCTGCCCGCTCGCGCCAGAACGCATCGAACTCCGCCATGTGTCCTTGATTGAACAAGGCGCGCAGAAAAATCTTTTGCAGCGGCAACGTCAGACGATCTTCGTGGCATTTGAGAAGTGCAATCAGATAATCCTCCAGCCCGTATTTCTCGAAGACCGCGCTGGCCAATTCCAGATCGATGACGTTCGTCTGCGTCAGGCGCATGAGCCAGAAGGCGCGCCAGAGCGCCGGGCCCTGAAAACGCGGCGGTTCCGCGTGCCGCACGACCTGGCGCAAGAATCCACGCAGCAACGATTGATCGCCTGAATTATTCTCCACCGCCAGATTGTAGGCGATCAGACCATCGGAGACGCGCCCGCTTTGCAGTTCGCGCTGCGCGGACCGCTCGAGGGCTTTGGCCTGAAGCCAATCCACGCCGCTGATCCGGACTACGGGAAGAAATCCCGACGGGGTCGTCCGCCAAATCTTCGCCAAGGCCAGGGCCAGGATGACGGGGAGCAACAACAGGCCTAAAAAACAAAGCCGGAACCCGACCGAGAACAGCAGCGTCCACACGAGCATGCAAATCGCCGGGTAACGGAAGAACCAACCGGCAATTCGTTCTTTGGTTTCGCTAGTCAACTTGCAGTCCATTCGCCAGGCCCCAATTGGGGCGTGGCCTTCGTGTCCGATTGGCGCCTTCGATGATTCAGAATTTGTCTTGGAGAGCGGTGACGCAGCGCAGCGCGCCGGCTGTCTTTCAGTCTCGAAAAAGCTGTTCAGCCACAGAGAGCACAAAGAACACAAAGCTTGACGGGCTTATCGAATGAACAGACCTATTCACTCGGTTAGTAGATGGCGTTGATCGTTCAATTCGTTTCCTCTGTGATCTTTGCGCTCTCTGTGGCTAATCAACAGCCGTTTCAAGGTTCACTCCGCCAACACGGCTCCATCGTCGTGATCCAGGATCCGGCGGGCACTCGGACGCTTCCGGTTTATGGAGAGCAGATCGGATCAAGGCTTAATTTGCCGGTCGATTTCGTCCGCCGAACAGGACACCGCCTCACGTTCGACCAATATGCGCAACGGTATCACGCGGTGGCGGGGAACGCCGCTCTACGAGGCCGTCCGCCCGGCGCACGGCAGCCAGCCGATGCCGGGTTCGTCAAAACTCTGTCGCCCCAGATTCCGGACCCAATCTCGAAATATCGGATCGCTCAGGAGCGGCGACAATTGCCGCTGCGCGGATTTCGCGCGCCGATCCTGGACGAGGCCGGTCGAGTGGTTCCAATGGTCCTCCCGGCGGAAGGCCTCACCGAAGCGCAGCGGAAAGCCGCCGATTTCATTGCGCGCCGCCTCGCTCATGAGGGATTGATTGCGACGCTCGTAGAAGCCCTTGCCATCCTCGGTCCGCAAAAAGTTCTGGCTCAGCCTGCCGAAGTTGCCGCACGAGAGCTCTCTGATTTGGGTTTCCCGTCCGATTGGCTCGATTGTTTCAAACTGAACGGCCCTCAATCCGCGCGGGGCACTGAACTGATTCGGCACACCGCTCGCCGGCTGTTGGACGGCAAGCCTGCCGCAGCGGTGAAAGAGGAACTCAAATCCCTTATTAAATTAGCTTCGAATTTCATCGGAACGGCCCTGGATTTCGCGTCGCGGCGGAAAACGGCGAGGATGAAATCGCCCTGGTGCGGATGCAAGTGGAGGGCGGTTACCTGGGCGGGATCGTTCCGGGCGACAGTCTGGATGTCACGGCGCAAATCGTGGCTGCGTTGCCGGAGGCGGATTTTCTGGTCACCATTCGGGACACTTTTGCCACGAACCTTCATTGGCTTGCGCAGCATTCTTGGCCGCTCAAGCGCCCCGACCAACTGACGATTCTCGCCGAGAAATGCGACGTGACTCCGTGGGCGCAGGACAACGGGAAGGCCGGTTTCGCAGCTCTGAATCCTGCCAACCGCGCCGCGCCGGCCACGCTGGCGCCGCGTTACGCTTCCCAGGGTGAAGACGAATCCCAGTTCATGCCGGGAGATTCATACCTGATGGACGAACTGCGCGCCGCGGGCCATACCGTGATCCAGTCACCGCTGCTTTTCCAGGGCGGCAATCTGCTCGCCGTCCATGATCCCGCAGCCAAACGGCGCGTACTGCTGGTCAGCGAGGCGGAAATCTGCCGCAACACCGCGCTCGGTTTGACGCGCGACCAGACGCTGCAAGCATTCCGGGCGGAGTTTGGCGTGGACGTGTGCGTGGTTTTCCCGATCGTCTCCCACCATCTGGATTTCGACGTCACGGTCCGGACGCATCGGGGACAAGTGCTGGCGTTTGTCAATGATCCGCAAACAGCCATCCGGCGGATCCTCGAACGCGGCGTGGCGGTCTTGGAAGCCAATCGCAGCCTGACGCCGGGCGACGCGAACGCAGCTCGCGCGCAGCTTCGCGAAGGCAAGAATCTCGACCTCGCGCAGACACTGACCGCCGCACTGCAACGGCATTTGAATCAGGACCGTCAATATCCTTTAACCCTGGCCCGGGCGTTTGCGAGGGACCGAAACGATTCGCCGACTGGAAATTTCCAATGCTTCCTCGCGGCTCTGGATTTGCATTGGAGCGCGGCGCTCACCGAGGCCGCAATGCCGCCGGATGCGCTGGTTCGAAGTTATTTCGCAGCGTTGCGCGAGCTGGAGGAAGCCCGCCAGACCCAGATTCGTGAACTGCAAAAACTCGGCTGGAAAGTGGTGCCAATTCCCAGTTTGCCGGACATGTATCGCACGATCAATTACGTCAACAGTCTCCACGATCGGTCGCGCCTGCTCATACCGGCTTACGGGGGTTTCTACGCGTTTCTAGACGAAGCCGCCAGAAGCGCGTACCCGCAAGCGCTCGGACCCGAGATCGCAATCCTCCCGATCTACACCGCCGCGAGCCAGCGCAACCACGGCGCCGTCCATTGCGCCGCCTCGGCGTATCCGGCGGCGGGAAAGCCGTGAGGGGAAGCGTTACAACGTCACAGGGTTGAATCTAATCCACGTAGAGAAATTCGTTTGCGCTCAAGAGGGCCTGGCAGAGATTGGCCAGCGCCTGATGGTCTGGCTCGACCTTTTTGGCTGAATCTCTCGGTTCGGCCTTTTTCTCCGTGGTTTTCGCTGATGATTCAGCCGTTGCTGTCTCGGAAACGCTCGCCAGGGGCGTCACCTGTTGCGCGAGAAACTCCAGTGATCTTCGCATTTCGCTTTCCGAAGGATCACGGCTGAAAGCCAGTTGCCATGCGCGGATAATCTGATCTCTGCGGTTCGGCCCGGCTTCTTGGCGCAGCCGTGCCGCGAACCGTTGCGCCTGGTCCAAAACAAAATCGCTGTTCATCAGCATGAGCGCCTGGGTCGCGACCGTTGAGGATTGGCGGCGCTCGCAATTCACTTCCATGACCGGCGCGTCGAACGAATTCAGGAAAGCGAGCGGCTTGCTCCGGCGCACCTGCACATACACGCTGCGGCGGAATTCTTCGCCGCCCATCGGCACTTCGACCGGCATTTTGTTGTCGCCTTGCTTTTTATCGACGCCGACCACGACCTGGCCCACGAGGTCTTCACGCACCGGAACTGGCGGTCCGGCCATTTTGGGATTGAGCACGCCGCTGGCGGCGAGAATGGAATCCCGAATCGATTCCGCGTCCAGGCGCTGAACGGGCTTGCGCCAGTAGAGAGTATTGTCGGGGTCGTGGATTTCCTTTTCCGGATCGCGCCGCGAGGATTGACGATACGCGGTGGAGGTCACGATCAATTTGTGCAGGCGTTTCAAACTCCAGCTCAAGGCGAGTTGAGAGTTGGCGGTTGAGAGTTGAGAGGAGAAAGCGCTGGCGAGCCAGTCGAGCAACTCCGGATGGGTCGGCTTTTCGCCGAGCATGCCGAAGTCCGCGGGTGTGCCGACGAGGCCGCGGCCGAAATGGTGCATCCAAACG
Organism: Verrucomicrobiota bacterium; assembly: GCA_016871535.1. Classification (NCBI taxonomy): domain Bacteria; kingdom Pseudomonadati; phylum Verrucomicrobiota; species Verrucomicrobiota bacterium. The sequence goes on along the minus strand of VHCZ01000128.1, from coordinate 4,753 downwards.
CGGTTAACGATCACGCGAGCCACCAAGGGATGCTCCCCGCTCGTGAGCCAACGCGCGAAGGCCAACCGGCGTCCCGCGCTGGGCAAGCTGCGGTCCTTGTCCGGGAATGAAACGCATTGCCCGGTCGAAGCGAAGATCGAAAGCCCACCGGGCTGGACGGCTTCCTTTGGCTGCTTGGGATCGCCGCGATGGAAGAGGAAGGTGACGGGGATCTTTCCCGGAACCTCCGTCAGCGCTTGAACGAAATCCTCGGCGGGCTTGCGGGCGCGGACCTCGGCGATCTTGGCATCCATGGCTTTCAAATCATCGGCAGCCTTCGGATTGTATTGGTAGAGCACGCCCGGCGTGATGTTCACGCTCGGATGGTCCATGAGCAGTTTTTTCTGCTCGGCGGTGCGTTTGTCGGGGGGCGTTTGGTAGGCGGAGCGAAGCGGATCGCGCAAAGCGGCGTCGAATTTCTCAAGATGCCGTTCGAGCGCGTCGGCAAGGTATTGCTTTTGTTTGGCCTCTTTCTCGGCGGTGAGTTTTTTAGCTTCCGCTTCGATTTCGGAGGCTTTGGCGCGGTCGGCATCGGTGTAGAGTGAAATCAAGCGCTGCTGGGGCGTGCGCCAGTTCTTCCAGTCGTAAGCGGGTTCCAACACGGCGCGCAGGCGGTAATAATCCGTCTGCGGAATGGGATCGTAGCGGTGGTCGTGGCACTGCGCGCAGCCGACGGAAAGACCGAGCAACGAAGTCGAGACAATCTTGATCGTGTCCGCGATGACCTGGTTCCGCGCCGTGTCCTGATCGATGCCGCCGGTCGCCGTGCCATCCGGTCCCATGCGCAGAAAACCCGTGGCTACGAGCTTTTCGAGGGTTTCGGGACCGCGGACGGCAGAGGCGAGATTCGTATAGACGCTGGCCGCCTGTTCGTCGCCCGCCAGTTGTTCGACGATGAATTCATCGAACGGCTTGTCGGAGTTGAACGCCCGGATCATATAGTCGCGATACTTGTAAGCGTAATCCCGCGGCACGTCGGCCTCGGAGTAACCATCAGAATCCGCGTAACCGGCGGCATCGAGCCAGTGGCGTCCCCAACGCTCGCCGTAATGCGGCGAACTGAGCAAGCGGTCGATGAGTTTTTCATAAGCGCCAGGGGCTTTGTCCGCTACAAACGCGGCGACTTCCTCTGGACTCGGAGACAAGCCGAGGAGATCCAGCGTGGCGCGCCGAATGAGCGTGATCCGATCGGCATCCGGCGAAAAGGAAAGCCCGCGCTTGCCAAGCTCCGCGAGCAAGAAAGCATCGACCGGCGTGCGAACCCGGTCGCTCTGGAACGCAGGAACGGATGGACGCCGCACGGGCTGAAACGCCCAATGCGCGCGTTCTTCTTCGGTGATGAGCATGCCCTGGCCGATCTCGGCGGGTTCGTCCCGAGCCGTCTTCGCCCCGCTGGCGATCCACTTTTCAATGGTGCTGATTTCCTCGGACGAAAGTTTCTTGTCCCGCTTGGGCATTTCGCCGGAGCGAATCTTCTCGATCAATTCGCTCTTCTCTGGCTGGAAGGGGACGATGGCCGCTCCGGAATCTCCGCCTTTGACCATGAAACGGCGGAGGCGCAGATCGAGGCCGCCCTTCAGCTTTTCCCCTTCGCCATGGCAATCGAAGCAATGCGCTTTGAGGATGGGACGGACGTGTTGCTCGAATGTAAGATCGGATTGGCGGGCGAGTTGTCCAGGCGCTTTGTGTATGAAGACGAAAAGACCCATTCCCAACACAACAGGCCAACACACAGACGGATCGGTTCGCCATACCGGTCTTCTCACATCATTGAACCTTGGGGAATCGGTCCGAACTGGCAACTCAATTTTGTCACTACCTTCGACGGACATCCCTTCCAAACGCGAGAGCGAAGCCAAGCTGGGCTGGACGCAGGTCGCCTCAAAACAAACTGAATTGGTGTCACACCGATCCATGATGACCGACCTGATCTACACCTGGGGCACGCTGGCGCACACGACCGGCAAAAATCCGTTCGGCGTGAATGGGCTCTGGGGTTTTGGATGTGGGAGCCTTGCATAGTGAATCGACTCTATGACATCATCCCGGCCATGAGAGTCCAACTATTCACCCTGCTTTTGTCCGCAATTGCCGTTTTTTCCACGAAAGGCCTTGGACCTTCATTTGCCGCCTCCTCAGAGCAGTACGACCGCAACTGGCCGCAGTGGCGCGGGCCCGCCGGCAACGGCCTCGTCCTGCACGGCAGCCCGCCGCTGGAATGGAGCGAAGAAAAAAACGTGAAATGGAAAGTCGCGATTCCTGGGCTGGGACACGCCACTCCCATCGTGTGGGAAAACAAGATTCTCGTCCTCACCGCCGTGCCTGTTGAGGGCAACGACATGAAATTCGCTTTCACCGTGCTTTGCCTGGACCGCCGCAGCGGACAGACGCTCTGGAAGAAAGTCGCTCGCCAGGATGCGGCGCATCAGGATATTCAACCCACGAACAGCCGCAGTTCCGGTTCGCCGGTCACGGATGGCGAACATCTCATGGTCTCTTTCGGCTCCTACGGGCTTTATTGCTTCGATCTCGACGGCAATCTGAAATGGGAAAGAGACCTCGGCAAAGTCAACGTCACCTGGGGCGAAAGCTCTTCTCCCGCGCTCGTCGGCGACACCGCAATCGTCATCCAGGACAACAACAAGGCTTCCTACATTCACGCGTTCGACAAGAAGACGGGCCGGGAATTATGGACGAAGAAACGGGATGAAGGTTCCAGTTGGACGACGCCCTTTGTTCTCGAACGCGGCGGCAAAACGCAAGTCATCGTGAACGGCGCCAAAGCCGTCCGCAGTTACGACCCGGAAAACGGTGAAGTGCTCTGGCAATGTTCGGGGCTTGGCATCAACGTTATCCCCATGGTGGTCGTCGATCAGAATGCGGTCTATGCCATGTCCGGCCAACGCACCTCCCCGATGGCCATGGCGATCAAGCTAGGCGGCGCGGGCGACCTGACCGGCACCGACGCGGTGCTCTGGAAATTCACGCGCGGCACGTCGTATGTATCGTCGCCGCTGCTCTACGACGGGTTGCTTTATTTCTTCCAACACATCAACGCGCTGATCACTTGTCTCGACGCGGCCACAGGCCAGCCCCACTTCCTTCAGGAACGGCTCGAAGGCGTCACCACGATCTATTCTTCGCCGATTGGCATGAACAATCGGATTTATGTCGTCGGCCGCGAAGGGACCACCGCCGTGCTGGAAAAATCCAAGGAACTGAAGGTGCTCGCCCGAAACAAACTCGACGACGGCTTCGACGCTTCACCCGCAGTCGTCGGAAACGAACTCTTTCTCCGGGGCCGGAGCAAGCTCTATTGCATTGCGGAAACCTCAAGCAGCCGGTGAAGGGTATCGAGACGCGAAGCGCGTTCCGGCCTCTCCCGACGGGAGGTCGAGGTGAGATGCCCTTTCATGATGGTGAAGAATGGGGAAGAAGGGAAGAACCGGCTGAATAATTAGCTCTTGCTTTTTCGTCCTATTTGCCGTAATCGAGCAACTAATACTAGGCGTTAGCGGTCTTGAATTGGCCTCTCGTTGGGGCTTGTGCCATACTCGATTAGTGTGGCGCGACGGTCAAAGACCGGCGTCAAGAACGAACTGTTTTCGAGGCACGCTCCACCTGGTAACCACAATAGGAACTCCATATGAAGAAAACATTAGTTCTGACCCTGTCGGTCGTCGGTTTGCTTTTATCGGCCAGCAGCGCATTCGCCGCCGAAAAAGAAGTCACGATCAAGGGCGAAGCTCAATGCGCCAAATGTTCGCTGAAGAAAGCGGACAAGTGCACTAACGTCATCGTGGCCAAGGAAGACGGCAAAGAGGTGACCTACTACGTCGCCAAGAACGAATACGGAGACCATCATTTGCCGCACAAGCTCATTTGCCAGGCCACCAAGAAAGTGGAAGCCAAGGGCACCGTGAAGGAAGTCAATGGCAAAAAGGAAGTGGCGCTCGCTTCGATCAAAATCTCTGACTAGCGATTGCCGACAACGCAATTTCGCTTTTGGGCCCGCAGCCTGGATTCGTCCACTGCGGGCTCTTTGTTTTCGGGACGCGAAAAAATCGGGAAATGACTTGCGCTGGTTTTCGAAGGGACTATATTCGCAGCCCCTGATCGCGGGGTGGAGCAGCCCGGTAGCTCGTCAGGCTCATAACCTGAAGGTCAGAGGTTCAAATCCTCTCCCCGCAACCAATTTGAAGGCGTAAAACCCTCGATTTTCCTAAGAAAGTCGTGGGTTTTCGCTTTTCTAGGCCCGGTCTCGTTTTCCGTTCGGCAAGCGGCATTTTGGGGCATTTCCGGGCTATGATTTCCCTTTTCTTTCACTTGCGCCGGGCCGTGTCCGGGGCTGTGAATCCCGCCCGGATCGCATCAGGAAAGGGGGTTTCCAAAGGGGGGAAACTGAAGGGGGAAACGGTGTTGCCGGAACCGCCCGCCGCGTTCTTCACGGGCCGCCCAGGAAAGGGCAAGGGCGTTCTCCGTGAACGGATGGTGCTGGGTTTCGCCACCGCGTGAACAGCCAGGCCGCGCGAACATTCAGATCCGGACCCACCAGACGGGGCGATCCAGACCTTCGGAGACCTGATTGCCCGCCCGGGATCCTCCTCCGGTCTCCGAGCCAGTGATGGGATGAAGGAGGTTGAACGAGGTCAAAAGCGGGGCGCCCGCATCGGGTTTCGAGAAACGTTGCGGACAGCTTGAGGCTCCCCTGTGT
>VHCZ01000127.1 GCA_016871535.1 Verrucomicrobiota bacterium | reverse complement strand
GAATTTTGCCTGGGGCTGCGTTGCTCCTCGGTCACAGCCCCACTGGCGGGGGATGCTCGCTCGTCGCGCCTTGCCCCAGGCCAAATTGGGCGCAACGAACGTGAGCGTATTTACGAAACGGACCACTAAGGTGAGGCGTTAGCTTGCGCGCCCACCTTCCGGGCGTTCCAGTCGAAGGTCTGCACATTGCCGCTCCAATCGGACTCGATCTTTCCCACGATTGTGTCCCCGGCGAGTTTGCCTCGGTACTGGGTCGTGACGGATCGGCCGGCGCGCTCGCGCACGACCTTGAAGGACACCTGCTCGTCCTCGACAGAAGCGTCGGAAATCGCGGCTTCACCCTCGCCCCAGAAGACCGTGCCGGTCAATCTTTCACCCGTTTGCGCAAGCCGAACGCGCGGCTCGAAGGTCTGGCCACCCGGCGTGGTGAAAGTCCACTGCCACGTTCCGGTGACGTTCATGGCGGGTTTGGGCTTTGCGATTTCCCGTTTGGCGAGCCATGGGCGGACTGGAGGGCCGCCGCCGAAATCCGACTCGATCTTGCCTTCGATCGTGTCGTCCTTGAGCGCGCCTTCATATTTGATGATCCGTTCCCCGCCGCCGAAGTCCAGGACGACTTTGAACGAGAGCTTGCCTTCACGGATGATCCCGTCGCGGATGTTCACCTCTCCACCCCGACCCAGTTGAACCCCGGTGATCTTGTCGCCTTGCTGTTTGAGTTTCAGAGTCGTCTCGAACGGCTGGCCATTGGGCCGGCGCTGAGTCCATTTCCATGTGCCGGTCACGTCCGATTTCTGATTGTCCTGCGCGCGGCCTTGGCCGTTGAGGGTCAGGCAGGTCGCGATGGCGCACAGCCGGGCAAGAATTGTGAGGAATGAACAACGCGAGACGAGGATTCGTTTCATAGAACTTTGGTCAGCTTCCGCCACTCTGGTTGTGGGGACCAATCTTTCCCAAAGCCGGCCTGCCGGCAAGCTCGCGTTTCATCACCGGAGCGCCGGCCTCCGACCCGGCACGTGGTTAGCGTGGTAGGGACGCTCTTCCACTCCGTCCCAAATCAGACCTGAGGATAGACCGCCGACCAGGAGGAGACAATGGGCTAACGGAGGCTCTGGGATCTTCCTTCGTCCGTCTCTCCGTTCAAGCGTTCAAGGGACGCCTCAAGGATTAGTCAGGGACGGAGTGGAATCCGTCCCTGCCAACGCTAAGGGTCTGCTCAAAAATAACTTGGGGTTTTGCTGGCGGCAATTTTGGCTTCTGGCGCGGCGCGACGAAGGAGCATAGCCCTGGCTCTGTGACTGAGGAGCAACGAAGCCAGAAGCCAAAATCGCCCCAGCCCACCGGGGCGGGGCGGCGCCTGGCAGGCTGCGGCGTTGCTCGTCGGTCACAGCCTCACCGGGGGGCTGCTCCCTCCTCGCGCCTTGCATCCGGCCAGGCGGCGCTCCCGCCAAAACCCCAAGTTATTTTTGAGCAGACCCTAAGCACGTACTCTCCTCAATAAAGAGGGTTCAGCCCGCGACCTACCTTCCCCGTTTCAGGAAATTTTCGAAGAAACCGTAAACCTGCTCGTTCGATTCCAAAGTCGGCGTGTGGCCCTCGCGATTGGTCATGGCCACCCGGTTCGTGTGGCCCAGGAGTTGATTGACCGCGATCACATGATTCAACGGGCGCCAGCGTGCCGGACGATCTTCCGCACCGCCCGAGACCAGGAAAGGCCGAGGCGCCATCAGGGCCTGGAGTTCATGGAGGTCCAGGCCGGCCGCGATCATTTGCTTGTAGGCGCCGGTGCGGGGATTGTCTTGCTTCGGGACGCCCGGTTTGCGTTTCGCGTGGGCGTCGAGGCCGAGATACCACGGTTCCCAGTAATTCACATTGGGCCGCGTTTCGTCGAAGACGATGCCCGGATCGGACCACACGCCGCACGCGAACTTCTCGTGCAGGCACGCCGCAAACATCGCCCACTTCCCACCATACGAATGGCCAACGATTCCAATGCGCGCGCGATCCACTTTCGGATGATTGGCCAGGGCGTTCCAGGCGTTGGCGGCGACATAAGCAAGAAAAGACAACGGCTGACAAACCGCTCCGGCGGTGCTGGGCTCTCGCGCCGAGCCGCCGGGTGAACCCAGGCTCAAGCTGACGAAGCCGCGTTTGGCGAGTTGATAACCGAAATCCCGCAGCGGCTCTTTCCGGCCAATGCTCGACAGCGGTTCGTAGTAGGGCACGACAACCGCCGGAAGTGGGCCGGGATCTTCAGGCACGAGCAGGTAGGCGAGCTCGAGTTGATTCGGAGCGATCTCCAGACGCACGCGATGTTGGATGAAATTCTCGCGCTTTTCATGTTCCAGAAACTCGATCCTCGGCTGCTCGAGGACGGGCGGCCACGGCCCCATGAGCTCCGTCCATCGAACGAGAATCTCGCGCCGGCGTTCGGCCCACTGTTCTTGGGTCTTCACGACGCGACCATCGTAGAACTTCAACGGCGAAGGATAACTGCCGTAGTCGCCGGCGAATTCGGGCGGCGGACTGAAGAAGGGAGCGAGCTTTGGCCAGGTTTGGTCGGGCACGGCGGCGCTCTCTACGCCGGATCTGTTCAGTGCGACGGCTCCGTTCTCCTCACCCCGGCCCTCTCCCCTGGGGAAAGGGAGAACATTTCCAGGGCTGTGGTTCAACTCACCATTCAGGGACCATTCCCGCGTTGGAAAAAACAACTCCCTCTCCCTGAGGCAGAGGGCTGGGGTGAGGGGGAACGCGGCGTCGAATTGCATAGTCACCACGGCGGGAGCCAATCGTCCGGTCGCGAGGATTCCCAACCCTGCCAGAATCAATTTATGGATTAGATTCATCCGTCATTTTGACTTCGGTAGGGCGAGCCTGTCCCCAGCGAGCCGCCTCCAAAGTGTTGCCACTACGTCGGACACGGCTCGCCGGGACGGACTCGCCCTACTCTGGGGCATCATATTTTCCAGCCATCGCGGTAATGATGTTGAATGAACGCCTGAGCCTCCGGACAGTTCGTCGCTTTGAGATGCGCATGATCCCACATCAGTTTCTTGCCCGCGCGATACGCCACATTGCCGAGCAGCGCGGCTTCGGTGAGCGGGCCGGAGTAATCGAAACGGCACGAGGTTGCCCCGCTGGTCTTGCACGCTTCAATCCATTCCAAGTGATGTCCGATCGAATTCGGAATGGAGGCGGCTGGCCGCACGAAGTCCTTAAAATCCTTCTCGGGCAAGAGAAGGTGCTTGGTGTAATCCGCCAGGAGCTTTCCTTTGTCGCCCACGAACAAGACGCCGCTCGGCCATTTCGCAGCCTTCTCCGAACTCAGATCGATCTCAGGCCGCTTTCCGCCGTGGTACCAGATGAGGTTTAGCGGAGGTTGGTTCTCTCGCGCCCGATATTCGTAGCGCACGATCAACCAGGGAGGCGTCGATTCCGCGTGAACCGGCGGACCGTCCACAATCTCAATCGCGCTTGGATGCCGCAATCCCAACGCCCAAAACGGCAAGTCCATGTAATGGCAGCCGAAGTCCGCCAGCGCGCCGCCGCCAAACGCCCACCAGTTCCGCCACTTGTTCGGATGATACTCCGGGCTGTAAGGGCGATGCTCGACCGGCCCGATCCACAAATCGTAGTGCAAGTGATCCGGCGCCGGCGGCGTGGCGGTCGGACGATCCATGCCGCCGTTCAAGGCCCTGACAAAGACGTGGACTTCGGAGATTGCCCCGATGGCGCCGGCTTGGATCAACTCGACCACGCGCCGGTAATTGTTCCCAGCGTGAATTTGAGTTCCCAGTTGCGTGACCCGCCTTTGTTTTCGCGCCAGCTCGGTCACGATGCGGCATTCGGAAATCGTCCGGGTCAGCGGTTTTTCACAATACACGTGACGCCCGCTTTGCAACGCCGCCACGACAGCCACGGCATGGGTGTGGTCCGGCGTCGAGACGACGATCGCGTCAATGCCCGACTGGTCCATCAACCGTCGAAAGTCATGGTAAGTCTTCGCGGGGGGGAATTTCTGCGCCGCGGCGGTCAGATATTTGTCGTCCACGTCGCACAACGCGACGAGGTTCTGGCTTTTCACGCCTTCAAGATTCGCTCCGCCGCGATTGGCGACGCCAATGACAGCAATGTTCAGCTTCGAGTTCGGCGAGGCGGAGCGCACGGGCGCGATGGCGCCGAGCCAGAGGGCGCCAGCGGCCGTTCGAGAAGCGCGTTTGAGAAACGCACGGCGAGAGAGTCGGAGATTCCTAAGGCTCATTGGTTCATCATGGAAAGCTTCTATGGCCACGCGGCCATGCACACGACCCATGAACTCGGTAGGGCGAGTCCGTCCCGGCGAGCCGTTCGACGTGCGTGGAACACGTCCGACTCGGCTCGCTGGGGACAGGCTCGCCCTACCGTCTGGTTCATGGGAAGTTTCCACGGCCAAGAAGCCATGCAGATGGCCCATGAACCGAAAACTGCACGGACCGCAGCCTTCAGGCTGCTTCCGCGCACTCGCCGGAGTCCAGCGTTGAAGCGGCCTAAAGGCCACGGTCCGGAGGAACGGTTCATGGGAAGGATTACTGATCGATTCTGCTGCGCGGGATTTCGCGGACGTAAATGTTCTTGAAATAAAGTTTGTCCCCGTGGTTTTGCAGTTCGATCGAGCCGGTCGGGTAGATCGGTTGGTCCCGCTCCCAGTAGTTCTCCAGCGTCACGTTGTTCACGACCAACTCGCCGTTGAGAAACACGTGCGCTTTCTCCCCTACCATCAAAATGCGGAATGCATTCCACTCGCCGATGGGTTTGTCCGCGACTTTGGACGGTGTGCTGGGATTTTTCTGGTTGTTGAAAAGGCCTCCGGAACCGACGTGCTTTGGATTGTATTTCGGATTCTTGGGATCCCAGATTTGCACCTGCGGGCTGCCGCGCAAATAAATGCCGCTGTCACCGTTCTCGTGAATCTTCCAATCCACCAGCAACTCGAAGTCGCCGTAATCCTTCATGGTGCAAAGGCTGTCTCCTTGGCCGTCGAATTCCAGCGCGCCGTCCACGACTTTCCAATGCGCGCGCATTCGCTCATCAGCTTTCGCTTGAGCCGCAGCGCGCTCCGCCGCCGACAACTGCGCGCGCTTGGAGGGGTTATCGTTCGGCGGCGCGAGCAAGCCTTTCCAGCCCTCGATTGTGCGTCCATTGAACAACGCGGTGAACCCCGGCGGAGGCGTGTTGTCCTGGACGCGGCCGGGCAATTCCTTGATGCGAATGTTCCGAAACTCCAGGTGCGTGCCGTGGCCTAGGAAGCCAATGTGGCCGCGCTCGCGCAGCAGGCCCGGATGCTTCTGCAACGTCGCCGGATCGTGAACGTCGTTCAGATTCGCATCGACGATGACCTGGCCGTTGACCGTGACTTTGATGTGGCGGCGGTCGGCGAGGATTTCCTCGCTGTTCCATTCGCCGGGCGGCTTCAGCGAACCGCGCGTCGCTGGAATGATGTCATAGACCGAGCCATGGTACTGGGCGGGGCGAAGCTTGTCTTTGAATTCGGGCCCGTCGTCGTGAAGGATCTGAATCTCCATCCCCAGCGACGAGGCCCGGCCGTCCAGCGGGGACCGAATGCCGATGCCGTTGTTTCCGTTCTCGGCCAGTTTGAATTCGAACCGGAAAACGAAGTTCTCGTATTCCTTCTCCGTAAACAGATTTCCGCCGCCATTGGCCGGACACACCAGAAGGCCGTCCTGCGCGAGGTAACCCGGTCCTCTCTTGTTGATGTGCGTCCATCCATTCAACGAGGCGCCGTCGAAAATCCGGGTGAAGCCCGCTTCCTGGGCCGCCGTGCTCAGCGACACGTGAAGAAGCAACGCCGAGACAAGCAAAATCCGGCGAGGCGATAGCCAAAATCCGAAATCCGAAATCCGAAATCCGAAACAATCTCGAATCGCGGAAATCAAAACCTCAAAGCATCTCCGGTCTCGTTTCTCCAATTCCCGAATTGGCATTTGGAAATTGTTTCGGAGTTCGGAGTTCGGATTTTGGATTTGCATGGGCAGGCAAGTGTTTCAGTGCAGGCTGTTGCTGAACATGGATTCCCAAATGGTGAACCAGGCCCGATTTGCGACCCTTTCCCATCTGCGTCTATCTGCGTTCATCTGTGGTTGAATTAGCGATGAATCATACCAGGGTTCAAGTGCGTAAACTGGTAAAACCCAATCCAGGTGTCAAGCAGCGCGAGACGTGAGAACAAAATCCTCCAATCGAAGTTCGCACACTGAACCTCCGAACTGATTTCTTAACCGCGGATTTCTCGGATGAAAAACGCGTCTGATCCGTCATCCGCGTTATCCGCGGTTGAACCCAGATCCCGTTGACGTTCTGCTGCCTGGGATAGCTCCCGGCACGAAAGTGCTCGTGGTCCTGCGCGCCTTCAATGGCGGTTCCTATGCGAATTCACCCATGCGTGGTGAATCTTACCCAACTGTGCTCGGCGTCGGCGGGGGGAAATATCCACCCGCCAATTTGACTGGCTTGCAGGGATTCACGGTGGCGCGCAATCCCGACCTCTTCACCATCACCGCTTCCGCCGGCGCCCACGGCTCCGTCACACCGCAAAGCGTCATCAAGGTAAGAGGACAGAGCCAGTCGTTCACCGCAATTCCCAACGCCAACTTCACCGTGCATCGGTGGTCGCTGGGAAGTTTGCCATCTTCTCAACGTTTCTCCCGTCGCATTCAACGTCACCGGTTCCGGCTATTTTTTCGTGCGAACGAACGGTTTCGATGCTACGACCTTCAGCGTGAAGAATCCGTTTCCAGGCATGAACCCGTGGCTGGAGGAATTCTGGCAGGACGTCCATGCCAAGATCCTGGTTTACGCTTGCGATCAACTGAACCTCGAACTGCCGGCCGGTCTCCAGGCGCGCGTCGATGAGCGGCTGGCCATCGCGGCCGAAGAGGAAAAAGCGCGCACTTACTTGCCCGATGTGGCGATTGCCGAATCGTGGGACCGGCCCTCAGGACCGGTCTTGGGGCAGGAAGGCGCAACGGTCACGGCGGCGGAACCCACGATTGTGGACTTCGGTGAAGAAGTCCTCCGCCGCCTGGTGATCGTGGATAGCCGCGCGCACGTCATCACCGCGATTGAAGTGCTTTCGCCTTCCAACAAGGCGGACCTCGACGCCGTTCTGAACTGGCGCCGAAAGCGGAACGATTACTTGCGGGGTGGCATCAGCATCGTCGAGATCGACTTGTTGCGCGGGGGCACTTGGATTTTGCCCGACCGCTCTCTGCTCAAACCGGTGCCGCCTGGCCGCGTCTGCTATCATGCCTGCGTGACACGGCCGCCCTGGTGGAGTCGCCACGAATTCTACGTTCTGCCGCTGCGCGAGCGCCTTCCCACGATCCGGGTGCCCTTGCGCCGCACCGACCCGGATGTTGCCCTGGATCTGCAACTCCTGATCGACGCCTGCTACGAACGGGGCCGGTATGCGTCGGCGATCAACTACGCCAAATCGCTCAGTCTTCCGTTGCCCGACGAGGAGGCCGCTTGGGCGCGAGAGATCCTCGCGAGCAAAGGCAAGTGATCCATAGGTGTAAAACCGATTCAGCCGTTTTGATCGCCCACGCATGACTCCCCTCAAAGGCGTAATGATCGGCGCGGGTTACTTTGCGCAATTTCAAGCGGAAGGCTGGAACCGCATCCCGACTGCGAAGATTACGGCGGTGGCCGATGCCCTTCCCGGCCGCGCCAACGAATTCGCCGAGCGCTGGGGAATTCCGTCCGCTTACACGGACCCCGCCGCGATGCTCGCGACAGAGAAACCGGACTTCGTCGATATCGCCACGCGGCCCGAAGCGCATTTGGAACTGGTGACGCTGGCCGCGCGCCATGGCGCGAACGCCATCTGCCAAAAGCCCATGGCTCCGACGTGGGACGAATGCCGGGCCATGGTCAAAGTTTGCAACGACGCCAGCGTCCGTCTGCTTTTGCACGAGAACTGGCGCTGGCAACCGTGGTACCGCGAGATCAAACGTCTGCTCGAAGCCGGAACCCTCGGCAAACCGTTCCACATTGCGTTTCACATGCGCACCGGAGACGGCCGCGGCGCCCAGCCTTACACCGTGCAGCCGTATTTCCGCGACATGCCGCAATTCATCCTTTACGAGGTCGTCGTGCACTTCGTCGATACCTTCCGCTACCTGGTGGGCGAGATCGCGACGGTCTCCTGCCAGACGGCGCGCGTGAATCCGCTGATCAAAGGCGAGGACTACGCGCTCGTGCAAATGAAGTTTCACAGCGGTGTCCAGGGACTCATCGACGCGAATCGGTTCAGCGGGCGTGTCCCGGTCGATGTGACGCTGGGCGCCTTCCGGCTTGAAGGCGATCGCGCCGCAATTCGTTTATCTCCGGACGGCCAGCTCTGGCTGACTGCGTATGGCCAGGAAGAAGTCCGGCACGAATTTCCGGCGCCCGGCGAGGGTTACAAAGGCGACAGCGTCAAAGCCACCCAGGAACATCTGGTGAATTGCTTGCAGTCCGGTCAGCGCAGCGAGTCCGAAGGCGAAGACTACTTGCAGAACGTCGCGGCGGTGTTCGCGTGCTACCGTTCCGCCGAGACCGGGAGGACGGTTTCGCCAGGGGAGTGGTTTGAGACTGGGCCGTAAAACGCAAAACGTGAAGCGTAAAGCGATCCGATCGAGAGCCCATGAACCCCGGTAGGGCGAGTCCGCCCCGGCGAGCCTCTCGACGTGCGCAGAACACGTCCGACACGGCTCGCTGGGGACAGGCTCGCCCTACCGTCTGGTTCATGAAAAGAGCGAGCAGGCCCGCGAAACACACGATCCGCACGAATTAAAGCGCGTTGCCGAGGCAATTCTCATCACTCACCCGGTTCTGGATGCGCTAACACGTTGTCTTTTGGTGCCTCTCGTGATTTTCGCGGGCCGAACTCACCTACCCAAACGTCAAATCCAGCATCAAACTTTGAACTTTGAACTTTGAACTTTGAACCTTGAACTCAAGCCACGTGCCGGCGCGGATCGGTCGCTTCGATGATCACGCTCACCGACTTCTGATTGAACCCTTTGAAACCGCCTTTGCGTTGGAGGTTTTCCAGGTGGCTGCCGATCGCGCCTTCCTTCGCGAACTGCTTGAACTGGCTCTCGTCGATCAAGCCTGCGTGGCGAAGGCGCTCCGCGCGTTCCCGGCGCACGGGCCAGCGCTCGCCTTCCGTGAAGGCCTGCTTGAGGAACGGCAAATCCGAGAACGGTTTCATGGTGGCGACCCCTTCGGAGGCGAGTTGGTCGCGCAGCAAGTTGTGATCGAAGCGGCATTCGAGGTGATGCATGCCCGCGGCGAGAAAGCTTTCGCCATGCAGCCCGACCCACAGGCCGATCGTCCCCAGTTTTCTGGAAAGCGGCAAAGACTGACGAGAAAAGTCGATCTCGGTCTCCTCGGGCTCCAGATCGACGTCGCAGAACGCGACGACCGGCTCCACCGGGTGTTCCAGAATTTGCGCGCCCCAACCGGCCTGTGCACCGGCGTAATAACGCTCGCGCCGCTCAAAACCGAGCTTATCCAGGATGCGCATCAGATCGACAAAATGGGCGCGCGAACTGCGGAACGTGTGGTGATCGTGATTGGCCCAGCCCAGGCCGAGCCGATCCTGGCGGCGTTTCTGAATTTGGGCGGCGCGGTTGCGGCGCTGCCAATACGCGCGTTCTTCGGCAAAAACGACATGGCAAGCGAGGTTGCGGCCCACCAACTCGATCACGCGATCCAGCAAGGCGTGCGCGTGGCGGAAACCTTCCACGTCATCCTCAAAAGCTCGGCGCCGCGTTTTCCAAAGTTCTTGAGCTTTGAGGACGGCCACAATCTGCACCGGCTTTGGTTCGCCAGACACGAAGCCGCGATACCCATGCCGCTCGACGGCTTCCAAGCGAAATCCGTTTTCCTCCGACACTGCAACGCGGCGAAACCGAGACCGCGGCGCTCCTTCCGGCTCTCGGTCAATCCGGTGAGCGGCCATGAAATCCGAAACGCTGTCCACGCGCATGGCCAGTGTGGAAGGCGGCGCGGCATGCGAGACGGAGCGATCGAGAATCACGCGCGGGAGCACCGCTTCCGGATGCCAAAGCGCCTGCTGCGTGTTTGCCTCCGTCTCGCCCAGCGGATCGTCGGTGAAGCCAGCCGTCCGAAACTGCGCTTCGGCCGGGGCTGGCACGACCAGGTAATCCACCCAATCGCTCATCAGCGTGCCGGTTTCGGCGCGCATGCGTTCCGAGAGTTCGGCGGCGAAGGCGTTACAGGCGAGGAAAGCCTGGATTTGTGCCTGGACGAAGTTCTCCGCGTCGTAACAAAGCGGCCAGTCGAAACGTTTCTCCCTGGCGATGGCGTCTGATGGAGCGGTCGGCATATCAATGGCCGCAGCGGAATATCCGAGGGCGGAGGCAGTTTGGCGAGTATTTATGGTGTGTTCCAACGCGAGACACCTTACTCCCTCTCCCTCAGTATCTGTTTAGCGTTGGTAGGGACGGATTCCACTCCGTCCCGGTCTAATCCTGGAGGCGTGTCTTGAAGAGAGGGACGGGCCACGGAAAAACCTGGAGCCTCCGTTGGCCCATCGTCTCTTCCTGGGCGGCGGCCTGTCTCAAGGCTTGATTTGGGACGGAGTGGAATCCGTCCCTACCACGCTAAACACATTACTTCCCTCAAGGGGAGGGAACTCAAATTACTCGCAGCTGATTTCTGGGAGGCGCGCCGGAATAGCAGGGGCTCTTCATGCGTCTTCGAGGCGCTGGTTGCTTCCACATCACGCTTCCGGCGTCAATCCCATCACGATGTCGAAGCGGGCGGTGAGTTCGCCGATGCGAGAATTCGGCATTGGGATAAATGGAACGGTGATCGACTTCCGCGCTTGCTGGTCTTTGATGCTCCGGTAAATGCCGTCCTTCTCGTTGCCGGGATGGCCTTCGATGTAGCACTGCGTGACCAGTTCCTTGCGGCCCTTCATCTTGATCGCGAAATGAATGTGCGGGCAGCGGCCTGGATAAGGCACGGGCTTGATCGTGCGAAACAGATACTCGCCGGAGGAACCGGTGAGGAACCGCCCGAAGCCCTGGAAATGCGTGTCGCGTTTCTCGCGATTGCTGGTGCCGCTGTGGAGATAAGCGCCGTTGTGATCGCACTGCCAGATTTCAACGAGCGCGTTGCGTATCGGTTGTCCGCGCGCGTCGAGCACGCGTCCGTTCAGCCAGGTGACTTCGCCGAGGGCAGGCGTGGTGGTGTCATTGATGACGAGGAGGTCGTTGTCGGTGTCGAGGGGCAATTTGTCGGGATAGAACGGCCCTTCGGTTTGCGGGTGCGTGCGGACGAGTTCATCGGCAAAGAGCCCGGGCACGGTGAACAAGGCGGTACCGAAGCTCAGGTCGCGGAGAAACTGGCGGCGGCTAGGCGGAGGGTAGGAAGTCAAGGTATTCATGGTTCTGGTCAAAGCGGATCGATTACTTTTGCGGCGGCCGATGCAAGCTGTGGCACGCTTTGCAGTTCACGGCTTTCTTGAAGCCATCCAGTGCGCCGGCTTCTCCGCTTTTGAGCGCCTTGGCGGCCTTCAACAGAGCGGTGGATTTCTGGTTCCAACTCGTCTTTTCGCCACGTTCGGGCGTGCAGAGCGGCAACGACTCATAGTATTCCACGAGCTTGGCCAAATCTTCCTTCGTGCCGTGACCGTCGGAAACACGCCGGAGGACGCTGTCATCGCCTTTGTGGAGTTTCTGCATGACGTCCTTGATGGTGAATTTCGGTTTGGCGGCGGCGGCGCGGAGCATTTGAATGGAGAGGGTGCTCACCAACGCCGCCGCGACCAGGAGTGCGGCGAGCTTGAGGGTTGAATATCTTGGGTTCTTCATAGCGGTTTGGTTTTGGGGTTTTTGCATTTTTCAGCGAACTCGTGACCGATCACTGACTAACTACTGATAACTGACTGCTGACTACTGATGACTGATCACTTTAAGCTTTGAGCTTCAAGGATTGGGCCGGCAAGGATGCCTGCCCTACTTTTAGATTTTCTTCAACAAATTCTTCCAGCGCGTCCAGGCTTCCTCGCGCGCCTTCTTGTTGGCGGCATTCCCGCTCGGATCTTCGCCGGCGCGCATGAAACCGTGGCCCGCGCCTTCGTAGGTCACCGGATCGTAAGTCTTGCCCGCTTTCTTCATCAGCTCGGACGATTTTGGGATGGTGGCGTTGACGCGCGCGTCGTTTCCGCCGTAGAAACCATAGATCGGGCAGTTGATGCGGGCAAGGTCATCCGCATTCTCCGGCCCGGCGCCATAGAACGCGAAGCCGGCTTTGATGATTTTGTTGTTGGTGGCGAAACGGAACGTTTGCCCGCCGCCCCAGCAAAAGCCGCCGACGGCGACCTTGCCGTTGCAGGCCGCCAATTTGGCCACGTAATCCACCACCGCATTGAGGTCGGCTGTGATTTGGTCCGGCGGCAACGATGAAATGGCCTTGCGAACCGCATCACCGGCGCCGAGTTCGGCGGTGCCGCCGCCACCCGGCGCACTGCCGGAAAGAAGATCCGGCGCGATGGCGATGTAACCTGCCTCCGCCAGTTGATCCGCGACGCCACGCACCCAATCCGTGAGGCCAAAGATTTCGTGGATAACGACGACGGCGGTGGCCTTTTCTTTGACTTCGGGAAACGCGATGAAGCTGTTCACTTCTCGGTTGCCTTGTTTGATTTTCACCCACTCCAGATGGCGCGGGGATTTTTCAAGACGGGCTTTGGCCCAATCTTGGGCCGTGGTGGTGAACGTGGCGAGAGCAAGGCTCGCGACGAGGAGGAATGTTCTCTTCATGGTTTGATATTTGTGATGATGAGGTTTCGTTTAGAGCGTGTTTTGAAAATGGGTGGAACGGGCTACCAGCCCGTTTTCGGCGGCAACTTGCCGCCGAACATTGCGGCAGGCTGGTAGCCTGCCGCAACAGGCCAGTGGCCTGTTCCATTCAAAAGGCATTTTCAAAAAGCGCTCTTAGATTTCACTGACGCGGACGGCGATCATGTAAAATCCGGCCGAGGATTTTCGCTCTACGAACAGGCTCACGTTGGCCGTGGTCGCAGAGCTGAAAGTCGTCTGGTCGGCGGCGCCATCTGCCGTTGGGGAAAAGGAAGCCGGCGCGGCCTCCTTGTCCAGCGACTCGCGATAGAGCACTTCATATTCGACTTTGCGCAGCGCGCGAAAGTCCAAGCGGAAGCGAGGATTTCCGCCCCCGGCCGGCTGAACATTCGAGCCGGTGATGGAGTAACCCAGACTGGGAATTTGCACCTGCAACAGATCGCTCCCGTCGAATTGGATCGTGTATTTGCTGAGCGCGCCGCTTGCCAGACCGGAAATGCGCCGGCCATCAATCCCGAAGATCGATCCGTGACACTGGCACAACATTTGGTTGGTGAAGGCATTCATCGGATCGACCGTGCATTGCTGATGCGTGCAGCGAGAATTGAGGGCGAAGAACGTGTTGTTGGGACCGCGATTGATGATCACCGGGTAGAATTGCCCGTCTGGCATCAGATCGGCTCGCAACGGATTCAACGCCAGCCGGACTGAGCCGGATTCGTTTTGCAGGGCCGGAAAACTGCTGAGCTTCAAGCGCAGCGTGCCGGTGGTGGACACCGAGAGGGTTCTGATTTCTGAGGCCAGCGTGTCGGTCCAGGTCTTGCCCAGCAAGGCGGAGTATGCGGTCGCAAAAGCGAACGTCTTGATGAAGCGGCGGCGCTCCAGGTTTAAGTTTTGTTTCATGTTTCTTTGATTTCGATTTCAGGGTTCAAGGTTTGCCGCATTCACTCGATTGTTTGTCCCCGGTTAGCGAGATGATGCCAGCACACGCACGTTGTCGAAGACGGACGTCCCCAGCGACGCGTTGTCCCACGACGTCACGCCAAGGCCGATGTAAATGCGCTTGCTCATCTTGATTCGGACCGCGCCGGCCCTGGTCCACCGCTGGCCGTCGGGCGATAGAAAAGCCGTAATGGAATCGCCCTTGCGCGCCAGGCGCAACCAGTGCGGCGCGCCTTCATGGCCCACGCGATCGGATTTGCTTTCAATCGCGGGCCGATGCTCAAACTCCACATTGCCGTCGGGCCGCAAAAACAGAAACGCGTGCGGGGCCGCGGTTTTGAGGCTTTCCCGGATCACTACGCCCGCTTTGCCTCCCGGATGGGACATCTCCAGGTCCACGATGCGCGCCACGACCTCCCCGTCGCCCTCCAGGTCTTGGTACACGAAATGGAACTGGTCCTTGGTCAGGCACGTGTTTCGTCCCGCGCCTTTGGCGGTGCAGCGATTCCCTTCCAAACGCGCGGCGCCGGCCAATCCCACTTCGCCAATGTCCTGGGAATGCCAGGGATCCTCCAGCAGCGAGCGCGCCGCCATCTCGACTCCTTTGGATGCGGTCGCGAAGAAACCTCCCGTCACCAACGCCGATTTGCCGTCCTCGCGATTCACGAACTGCACGGTTCCATCCAACACTTCCAGGCGGCTGGCTTGAGCGTCCACGGCCAGGAGAAACTCCGTGCCCATAACGATGGCTTCGGCGTGAGGCGTCAGGATCAGCATCGGGTGCCCTTTGGGTTGGGGCGCGACTTTGGCAGTGAGAGTTCCCTGGGACAATTCGAGCCGATGGGCCGCATTGGTTCTCTCCAAACGCAGCCGAGTCCCGGAATTCAGTTCGAGGGTTGTGGGTTCCTTCAGGTACGCCACGGTCGCGCCGTTTTGCGCGGAGGTTTGAATTTGGTCGCCGGACTTCACAGCCATCACGCCGGTCCAGGCGACCGGTTTGCCTCCCCTGACAAGTGTCGTGCCCTGAGGGCGTCCTTCGATCTGCGCGAGCGGTTCATTCTCCGCCGGCCGCAGCAGCAGGAAACAAAGAGCCGCCACACTGGCTGCCGCAGGCAAACCGAGTTTCCAGCCCGCCCGGCTGACGCTGCACTGCACGGCCTGCCGGAGCTTGCGCAAGCGACTGCCCGCGAACACCTCACTCTGCCGAACTTCGGCCGTCTCGAAAGCGCGGGCTTGCTGCGCAGTTTCCTGGCGAGCTTTCTCCGCCAAAAGCGCTTCCAGCAGGGCGCTGTCAAAAGCCAACTCCTGCCGCAGCCGCGCGCGTCCTTCCGGCGTGCTCAACCACGTAGTGAACTCGGCCAACTCTTCGTCCGACAGGGAGCGATCCTGCCACTTGACGAGCAATTCCTCCAGTGGGGTCATAAACCTAGGACTGTGACAAAGAATTTTCGACACATGTATCGAGAATTCTTTGTCACAGTCCCAGCTCCTGCAGCTTGAGTTTCTTTTCGACGCATGTGGCGAGCGCTTCGCGGAGGCGGACGAGCGCTTTGATCACCGCCGCCGTGGATTGCCGCAAGTGCGAGGCGATCACGCCGGTGGAGAAACCCTCGTCATATTTGAGCAGGAGCAGCCGTTTGGATTTCTCCGGGAGGGCTTCCACACATTGGCTGAGGGCGTATTGGCGGTCTGGCCAACGGTCCCTGGACGAGTCGCCCTCGGCGAAAGCCAGCTCGACGTAATCGACAAATTCCAAAAGCGTGCTGTCGGCCACGACCTTGGCATCGCGCTGTTCTCGCCAATGTTGAAGGATCAAATTCTTGGCCACGGCGCGGCACCAATGGGCCTGATTCTCGATCGCCGGGCCGTTTTCCAGAGCGCCCGCCAGCTTGAGCCAGACTTCCTGATAAATGTCCTCCGCCGTCTGCGGATGCCGGACGAGTCCGTAAATGAAGGCCATGAGCTGTGGCCGGCTGGCCAAAAACTCCGTGGTCACCTGTTTCAGCGCTTCGCTCATGCCTGGATTGGCTCTGGTTTTAGGTAAGATGCACGAACCGCCAAAAAGTGGACAAATATTTTTCATGCCGCAGACTTGCAGTCCATCCGTATCTTTGGGAAGTCAAAGCCGCCCGAAATGACCACACTCCAAGAGCGCGTGCAGCGAGCGATCCGCGAGGACGTTGCCCGCCAGGATTTGGCTGCCGCTCATCCAAACGTCCGTGTCGCTTCCACCAACGGCAAGGCGGAATTCATTCGGCGCATCACGGCGCTGGCTCTGACCAGGACTTCCCGCCGAGATCAAGAACTGAAACCCAATGGCATTTCTGAAACTCACGAATGAGTCCGAAGCGACTGGCGCCGTGAAGCGGCTTTACGACGCCGCGCTCGCCCGCGCCGGCTGCGTCGCGAATATCATCCAAGTGATGAGCCGCGACGCGGCGACTGCCGAAGCGTCCATTCACTTCTGCGTTCGCTTGATGAAATCCGAAAACGCGCTCAGCAAGGCGCGCAAAGAAATGCTCGCTGCCGTCGTCAGCAATATCAACGATTGCTATTACTGAACGCTCTCCCATGCGAAGGACTTCCGTGCGGAGTCCGGACAGAACGAGGCTGCCGACCAGTTGATCTACGATTACCGGCTCGCGCCGTTGAGCCGGGAAGACCGCGCGCTTTGCGATTTTGCGGCCAAACTGACGCTTCAGCCTGGCGCCATGGACAAATCGGACTTTGACCGGCTCATCGAGCACCATTTCACCGAAGAACAAATCACAATCGCAGTGCAGGTCATCGGCTATTTCAATTACATCAATCGCGTCGCGGACCGCGCCGCGTTTCTCTTTGTGTACATTCAGGAGGCTCATCCCGCCGATGGCTGGCAGATGGATTCGAATGAAACCGAGGGCGTGATCTTCAATCAACCGAGGGATTGGGGCGAACGGCAAACAGTAGCGAAGGCGTGTTCCGCCAAACTAAAGCTCTCCATACCGTGCGTCGTGGACACCCTCGACAACGCCGTGGACAATCTCTACGCCGCCTGGCCGGAGCGCATGTTCGTCATCGATGGCCGAGGCAAAATCGCGTACGTCGGCATGCAAGGTCCGTGGGGGTTCAAACCCAAACAAGCGGAACGCGCCCTGCGCCGGCTCCTCTAAGAGCGTGTCCGAAAATTGCGCGGGGTCCTGCGGCGAGGGATTTTGGCTGTGGCCAAGGCGGCGAGGTCTGAGCATCCCCAACGCGGGCTGTAAGGACCGAGCCAACGCAGGCCACGGACAAAAGAC
>VHCZ01000126.1 GCA_016871535.1 Verrucomicrobiota bacterium | reverse complement strand
CGGCGCAACCCGAAGGGCGGCAGTTCTTTTTCGCCAGACTTCGTTGCTTGCTCCTTACAGATCCACTTCGGGATATGCTCGTCGCTCGCGCCTCGTCTGGCCGAAAAATCCCTTGCCGCGAACGTGAGCGTATTTATGAAATGGACCACTAAGGATCATTCGCCAGGAGCAACCCCGGCACAATGCGGTCGCGCGATTAACCTGGTATCTCGAAAAGCTCCGTCTTGTGGAACCGGTTCCGTTGGGCAAGAAGCGAAGCAGGGACCTGCAAGATGACATCTATCTGAGGGCTGCACTGGCGGCTAAGGCCACACTGATGGTCACCTATGACAAGGACCTGCTGGCTCTGGAAAAACCTTTCGGCGTGGCCATGGTTCGACCGGCAAGATTCCTTCAGATGGTTTGAACGAGACGTCAGTTCTCAAAGTCGAGGACGGCATGGCCAGTGCTCAGCAAGGAATCGCAATCGTAATTCCATCCATAAATCTCTTGTTGCTTCAAAGAAGGGAGGCTAGGGCGGTTCGGTTACGGAGTCGCCCTATTTTTGCGTACTGGCAGGCCTTGCCTTCCGTCATGCCTGACACGTGATACGTAAAACGTAATGCATGATGCGTGAGAGGCGGCGTCTCCTTCAATCGCTGCCTGAAGGGTTACTGTTTGGCTTGCGTTTCTGAGGCGGCGAAGCCCAAGATCGGCCATCACCATATGAAAACACGTTCTATTTTCACCGCATCGCGCCTCTTTTCATCCCCCGGATTGCTCAAATCGGTGTGCCTGGCTGCAAGCCTTTGCACGTTGACCGGTTTCTCGGCGGAGCCGCCCAAAGGTTTCACAGCGCTATCCAATGGGAAGGATTTAGCAGGCTGGCGAGGCGGCGAGACGTTCGACCACCGCAAGCTGCTCGCCCTGCCCGAAGACCAGCGCAACGCGCAGATCGCCAAATGGACCCAAACCATGCGGGAACATTGGCGCGCCGAGAACGGCGAGCTGGTCAACGACGGCTACGGTGCCTACGCCACGACGGAAAAGGATTACGGCGATTTCGAGTTCCTGATCGATTACAAGACCGTCCCCAAGGCCGACAGCGGGATTTACCTGCGCGGCGTGCCGCAAGTCCAGATCTGGGATCACACCAACGAAAAAGAGTTCAGGAACGGCGCCAACAAAGGCAGCGGCGGCCTCTGGAACAACAGTCCGGGCGCGCCGGGCAAGGACCCGCTCGTGCTCGCAGACAAACCGTTCGGCGAATGGAACAAATTCCGCATCATCATGGTCGGCTCGCGGGTCAGCATCTGGTTGAACGACAAACTCGTAGTGGACCATGCCATCCTGGAGAATTACTACGACAAGAACGACAAATCGCTCAAACCGGAGCAGCGGCGCCCGGTGCCGAAGAAAGGTCCAATCCAGTTGCAGACCCACGGCGGCGAAATCCGCTGGCGCAACATCTTCCTGCGGGAAATCCCTTCGGACGAAGCGAACGCGATCCTGGCCCGGCACCAGGAACCGGGATTCAAGTCCGCGTTCAATGGCCAGAACTTCGATGGCTGGGCCGGGCCCGTTGAGAATTATGAAGTGAAGGACGGCACGATCATTTGCAAGCCGAGCAAAGGCGGCACCATCTACACCAAGGACGAGTTCAAGGATTTTGTCGCTCGCCTGGAGTTCAAACTTCCACCGGGCGGCAACAACGGCCTGGCAATTCGGTATCCGGGCAAAGGCGATCCGGCTTACGCGGGCATGTGCGAACTCCAAGTCCTCGACGACAACTACGAGCAGGTGCGCGGGAAGATCGATGCCAGGCAGGCCCACGGCTCGGCCTACGGCATGGTCCCCGCACACCGGGGCTACCAGCATCCGATCGGGCAATGGAACTTCCAGGAAGTCACTGTGAGAGGTTCGACGATCAAGGTGGAACTCAACGGCGCGGTCATCTTGAATACTGACCTGAGCAAGGTCTCGGAGTTCATGGACAACAATCCGCATCCCGGCAAGGATCTGGCTTCGGGCCATTTCGGTTTCGCCGGGCACAGCGATCCTGTTCAATTCCGCAATATCCGGATCAAACGGTTGAGCGAGTAGCGAACATAGTTGGTTAGCGGGCTTCCAGCGCTCCGATCATCCACGTAGCCAGATCGCCTTCGGACGGAGGCTGGAGAAGGAATTGAGCGCTGGCGGGCGCGTAGGCTTTGCGAGTTGTCTCGAAAAGCGCCCTCGCGTTTTCCGGCATCATCATCACGTTGCGGCCGTCGATCAATCGCGAGAGACGCAGCGGACGCGGGGCCAGGGCCGCCGCCACATCGTTCAGATCGCCTGCCGTCAGCGCTCCGGGGACAATGGCGTCGTGAGGGACATAGCAAAACCGGTCGCGGAGCACGGCTTGGTAACCGGCAAGCGTGCCGCTGGCTGCGACGGCCCGAACGTCGTCCTCGAACAAGGCGCCGAAGAGCGCCAGCAAACCGCCGACTGGTTCAGATTGGCGTGGAGGTTCGCCTTCATCGATGAGCGGATCGGCGAAACCGGTGGGATTCGTGGACGCGAAGGAGTCGCCCCAGAGCGCCAGATGTTTTGCGGCTAGGTCGCGTCGTGTTTTCAGATAGCGGAGAATTGTTCGGAGATCCTGCAAGCGCGATCCCAGCAAGGTCCGGCCCAACATCAGTTCGGTGGCGGAAATCGAAGTGGCTTCGCTGCGGGGTTGCCGGGAGCCGGGCACACTGGTTTCACCGGTGCCGCGAACGTCGGGCATGCAAACGGCAATTCCCCTTTCGAGCAATTGCGCGATCGTCTCGGCGCGCTCGGCCAGGAAGAATGCTTTGCCGTGTTGCGAAACGGCGACGACCACGGGCGGTTTCGCTTTTTGCGCCTTCGGCAACGCGAGCACCAGCGGCAGCAGGACGCCGGGTTCGGATTCCAGGACAATGCGTTCAAGTTGGATTTGATCCCGCCCCATGGAGGTAGGGCGAGTCCGTCCCGGCGAGCCGCTTGATGGGCCTGGAATACGTCCGATTCGGCTCGCTGGAGACAGGCTCGCCCTACCTTGAGACTCCCGCATCAGCACTCTGGGGACTCGCGGCTCGATTTCGCCGAGCAAGCCGGCCCAGCGCTCGCGCAAGAGCCGCAACTGCTGTCTGCGGCTCAGCCTGGAAAGCTGAGCGCGGAAGGCGTTGGCGCGACCCGCGCCGATCTCCGTGTAGATTTCATGAAGGGGGCGAGCTTTGATTTGTGGCGCCAGGCATAGGAGTTCTTCAGGGGCGCGGCGTTGCTGGTATTCTTGCGGAACGGAGATGCCAAACCAGCGCTCCAGCGCCGGGTGAATCATTTTACGATGCACGGCGCCGACGTTGTTGCAATGCGTGGCTTCGGGCGGCTGTCCCTGGAGCAAACCGCCGCCGTGCGTGAAGGCGAGATTCTCCGACGCTTCGTAAAAGCCGAAGACCTTTTGCAGCCGTTTCCACACCGGATCGCGCTCGCGGTCCCAACTGAATTCGTGCGCGTAGATCAATCGCCGCGGCGCAACCGAAGCCACGATCGTCCACGGCAAAAAACCGCCGCTTCCGCTCCGGCGCAGATTGCGCGTCGATTCCCACGAACCGCTGCCCAGGTAATTGAACGTGGCTTCGGCGTTCGCGGGCAAGGGATAGGTCGTCTCCGGCTGAGGGCCGCCGAAATTGAACGGAATGGCGCAAGCTTCGATCTCGGACGCCATCGAGTGCGTTGATTACGCCCGCCGCAAAGGCGCGAGAATCATCAACGCCAGCTTCGGCAGCTACACCTTCAACTCGGCCGCGTTCCGCGACGCCATCAACAGCGTCCGGCTCGCCGGCATCATTTTTCCCGCCGCAGCCGGGAACGACAACGTCAACAACGACGTCACGCCTCTTTTCCCGGCCATGCGTCCAATTGGGGAGCACACGCGCCCCCGCGTGTCCCGACCGGCGCCCTCGCCGGTCGGACCGTCGAGGAAACCATCTCATCTAACGATCGCGTACTCGGACGG
Organism: Verrucomicrobiota bacterium; assembly: GCA_016871535.1. Lineage (NCBI taxonomy): Bacteria > Pseudomonadati > Verrucomicrobiota > Verrucomicrobiota bacterium. The sequence goes on along the minus strand of VHCZ01000126.1, from coordinate 13,328 downwards.
AAGACTTGTCGCCGGCGAGGGCGCCGACCACAGCACGCGAGGCGCGTGCGCTCCCCAATGGTCCGGAACAGACACGGTCAGGCTGTAACTTGGTCCAGCGGATAAACCGGCCGGCGCACGCGCCGATAAGGGAGCGCCCAAAGGTTGCTGCGGCACGGGCCGGGCGTGTCCACCCAGAACATTCTCGCGGCGATGGGATCGTAAGCGCGCCGATGCGCCACCGCGGCTTTGACCGCGATGACGGACAGTTTCTCTGGCTGGATTCCCTGGCTGCGCCACTGCCCGAGATCGAACGGCGGCGTTCTCCGGCTGGTCAGCAGAATCAGAATTCCTTCGTGCCGCACCACGGTGCATGGCCCCATGTCAAACGAATCGCCCGCCATCGAGGCCAGATGGCTATGTTTGTCCTCAAGTTGAAATTTGCCGTCGCTGCGTGAAACGAGCTGGACACCCAATTCGAGAGGCCCCGCATCCAGCGTGCTCCCTTTCCCGCCAACGGACAGTGTCATCCTGGTCCCGAGGGGCGCCTCCCAAAGTTTGCGCACCGATTCAAGGTCATTGATCGCGATTGCGGCATTGCGCACGCCGTATTTGGCCAACGCGCGGAGCAGTCCTGTGCCGTCGCCGGGAGCGCCGGCGCCAATGTTGTCGGAAGGCTCCGCCAAGACCGTGAGGCCCGAAGCGGAGAGGATCTCAGGCATCACGGCCTCGACCGCAGGTGCCAGCACATTTCCCTGCGCTCGATTCTTCCATGCGAACCGGGCGAGTTGATCGAGTCGGGCGCGCGCGTCCGATTCGGCGCCGGTGGTCACGATGGAAAGACTCACGCCGGTGTCTGGGATGTCGGCGAAGGAAAAACCGGCTGCGACGTTCACCGTCCAAACTTCTTCACACTCGGCCTCCAGGTGGCGCGCGAGCGCCTGGAGGGCACGCATAGGATCGTGGGCCGTCCCCGTCCCCGTGGGCGGCCAGATGATCGGCGGATGCTGCCAGTACGTCCACGGAATCCTCCCGGTCGCGAAACATTTTTCCAGCAAGCCCGCCGCGCGCTGCGCCGCTTCCCGGGCGTCCGTGTGCGGATTCTCGCGATACGCTACCAGGCCGTTCGAGTGGTCAGCCATCCGTTGCGTGAAATTCGCGTGCAGATCGAACACACCGAAAACCGGAACACGCGCCAGGGCAGGGAAGCGCCGAATTCGTTCCAGAATTTCGCCTTCCACGTCGGGGATGGATTCCGAAACCATCGCGCCGTGCAGCACCAGGTAAACGGCGTCCACGCCCTTCGCGAGTTGAGGCTCGGTAAACCGACGGAACTCGCTCCAGAAAGCTTCGATGACGTGGTCTTCGACAACTCCGCCGGGCGCGGCGCGAAAATCTACCGTTGGGAGAGCCGTCCAGCCGAATCCAGCGGCGGCTTCCAACGCGCCGCCCAGCGGCGAACTGTCGCCGGCCCCGCCCAGCAATTCGTCGCCCCGCCGAATTTGGAAATCCGACAGGCAGGTGGGTTGTTCGACGAAAGTGTTCGTTTCATGGAAAAGGCCCGCGATCAGCACGCGCTTTTTCATTTCAGAAGTTACCCGCGCTGCAAGCCCAGGAGAAGCAGCACCAGGTCCACGATGAACAACAGCACGATCGTCGTCTCCAGAATCAGCATCCAACGGTTGATGTGGTCGTGCTGCAACAATTGGTAGAGGTCGTCGAGGGTCTTGAGCTTTTCATCGATGGTGCGATGCCAATCCGCGAGGTGGAAGCGGGCCGAAATGCACTCGTAAAGACGCGCCAGGTGCCAGTCGCCGAAAAACTTCGTGATGTTCGAGAGTTCATCGCTGAAGCGCGCCATGTCGATCCGGAGTTCCCGCAGTTCGCGCAACACGTGGCGGCGGCGGCGCAGCGGTTGCTCGCCCAGATCTCGATACGACCGTTCCAGCGCGTCGTCGAGCAAGCGGTCGTACGCTTCGAGCTCGGCCAGTTGCAAATTGGCCAGCTCCATCACATAAAGCGTTTCATCGAAATTGCCCAGCTCATCGACGATCAGCGCCGCGTCCCAGTCGATGACGGCGAGGTCGTTTTCATAGTAACTGAGGTGCCGCGCCGTGGATTCGTCCGATTCCTGTTTCGAGAGCCGGTCGATTTTAGGTTCCTGCGTGAGCAAGGCCGCGACCTGGCGGCGATGCAGGCGCAGCCATTCTTCCGCGCTCACGGGCGTGCCTTCGGCGCCGCGCAAGGGGGCTTCGATGCAGAAGACCGTGTAGGCTTCCTCCTCTTCGAGCTTCTTGACGGGGCGAATGTAGTGGGAGGCAAGCTCGCTCCGAATTTCTTCGGCCAGGCGTCGGGCTTCCTCGTGCAACGGCCCGCTGGTGAATTCCAAATCGTGATAGCAAACCAGATCGTCAATGCTGTCCACGGCAAACGGGACACGGATGGTGATGCTGATCGCCCCGACGGGCAGCAACTTCACCGTTCGCTCGACTCGGACCGGTCCGCGCGGCCCGATGCGTTCCACCGACGGCAACCGTGCCATTTGCGGTTTGAAGAAGAAGAGCTGGCGCGGACTCCGCTTGCTGGCGTCCATCTCGAATTGTGCGACCGGCTGCCCCAGCAACTTTCGAACTGGCTGGCGCGCCATTTCGTAAGCGACATCGAAGGCATAGATATAGACGACTTCTCCCACGTAACGCTCCGCGATCACGGCTTCGTCCCGGAGCCCTGCTTTCCCTGCCTGTTGAAGCGAGATCATAATCGTATCCCAACCTAAGCCACGGCTTCCGAAGTGTCCATGCGGGCAGGGGTGTTTGTGTGCGATTTTTGCGGCACGGGCTTCCTTTCCAAGAGTCTGGAGCGCTGGCATCCCTGCCGGCGCGTTTCAATCTGTTGCGCTGGCCGGCAAGGATGCCGGCGCTCCTGCTGCCCAAATCACTCGTCGACAGATCGGATCGCGAGATCCGGCCGGGAGAAGACCGCAGGATCCAAATCCACGCCTAAACCAGGCGCCTCCGGCGGGCCCTGGTTCGATCTGCGTGATCTTCACGGAATGCTTTTGACACTGAGCGCTTCGGCTCGCGAGCCTTTTGTGAATGCCGCGCGGGTAAGTCATTCGAAATTCATTTGCGTCTCGCTCCTCCCAGCGGCAAGTAAGGCTAGACTGGAGTTGGAGGAAGTTGTCTAATCCGCCTTCTCGAAAACAACGACACATATGAAAGGAATTGGGAGACAACTCGTCGGGTCTCTGGTTTTTGTTGCGACTGCCTGCCTGCTTTTCACCGGCAGAGCCGGCGCCGCCGCGCCCCAACTGAAAGTCAGCCCTAACAAGCGTTACCTGGTCAAAGAGGACGGTTCCCCGTTTTTCTACCTCGGCGACACGGCGTGGGAGTTGTTCCACCGCCTCAAACGCGAGGAGGCGGACTTCTATCTGTCGAACCGCGTCGCGAAAGGTTTCAACGTGATCCAGGCGGTGGTGCTCGCGGAGTTCGACGGGCTGACGGTTCCCAATGCCTACGGCCATTTGCCGCTGCAAAACAATGATCCCGCCAAACCGGTGGAAGCTTATTTCAAAGAGGTCGATTACGTCGTGGACAAGGCCGAGCGCCTCGGACTTTACATCGGGATGCTTCCAACCTGGGGCGACAAATGGAACAAGAAGTGGGGCGTCGGTCCGGAAATATTCACGCCCGCCAATGCCGAAGCGTACGGACGTTTTCTGGGCCGCCGCTACCGGGACAAGCCGGTCATCTGGATTCTGGGCGGCGACCGCAATCCGGAGAACGATCTGCATCTCGCGATCATTCGGGCGATGGCGAAAGGATTGAAGAAAGGCGACGGGGGCAAGCACCTCATCACTTTTCATCCCCAGGGCGGCGGCAATTCCTCGAAGTGGTTTCACAGCGACGATTGGCTTGATTTCAATATGTTTCAGTCCGGCCACGCCGCCGCGAACATCGCGAACTATTCGCTGACCTCCACCAACTACAATCTGACACCGATCAAGCCGACGCTGGACGGCGAGCCGCGCTACGAGGATCACCCGATCAATTGGAAGCCCGCCAATGGCTGGTTCGACGATTGGGACGTGCGGCAAGCCGCGTACTGGTCATTGCTGGCCGGGGCGTGTGGCCACACCTACGGCAATCATGACATCTGGCAGTTCTGGCAATCGGATCGCAAGCCGATTTCCTCGGCGCGCACCGAATGGCGCAAGGCAATCGATCATCCCGGCGCGTTCCAGGTCGGGTTGGCGCGGAAGCTTTTCGAGTCGCGCGCTTATCAGAAGCTGGTTCCCGATCAATCGCTGCTGACATCGGAAGCGGGTGAAGGCGCGGAGCACATTCGCGCCGCGGGGGCGAGCGACCGCAGTTTCGGTTTCGTCTATTCGCCGATGGGCAAGCCCTTCACCGTGAACGTGGGCAAATTCACTGGCTCACGGATCAAGGCGCAGTGGTTCAATCCGCGTGATGGCGCCTGGAAGTCGGACGGCGAATTCCCCACGCTGGGCGCGCGGCAATTCACGCCGCCTTCGACGGGCCGCGGCAACGACTGGGTGCTGGTCCTCGATGGCGCGACCGCGCCGGCTTCCGGGCCTGACGTCTTTCCCAAGAGACCGTGACGTGAAAGCGACTCCTTCGAGATTAGCCCGGCAGAAGTCTGGTTGGACCCGTGTAGAGCGCGTTTTGGAAATGCCTTTTGGGTGGAACAGGCCAGTGGCCTGTTGCGGCAGGCTACCAGCCTGCCGCAATGTTCGGCGGCAAGTTGCCGCCGAAAACGGGCTTGTAGCCCGTTCGACCCATTTTCAAAACACGCTCTTAACCGATTTAACATTTTGACCTTTTAACGCTGGAACGATTTTGCCTCCAACATCCAGAATGAAGACTTCTGATCCCGGCGTCCCTCAACCGTCTTTGCTTGGCTTGCGCCGTTCGTTTGGTTTCGGCGATCGCCTGGGCTTGGCCGCGGCCGGACATATCGCCGCTTGTGGCAAGGGCAATTTGCTTCCGATTTTCGCCCAACAATCCGTCCGCGAAATGACCCGCACGCAGCGCACGCCGCAGGAAGTCATGGCCGCGGCGCAACGCGGCATTCAGCAAGAAAGCTGGGCCGGCGCCTGGGGTGCGGACGCGGATCACTTGAAGACGAAAGAAGACGTCTTCAATCTGGCCGCCGCAGGCTACACATTTTACACGATTGATCCGTCCGCGTTCGTCCAGAACCAGGCGGATCATTTGTCAGGCTCAGATTTGATCGCGGCGGTGGAAGACGTCGTGCAGAGCGGCGCGTTTGCCTCGGTTCGGGAGTTGGAAAGTTTGTATTTCAGGCATTCGTATGAATTGCCGGACGCCGCGCCGATTGGCTTCACCGAAAAAGAACCGCTTTACCGGGCGGCAGTCAAATACGGCAAAGCTATCGCGCACGCGCAGAAAATGGCGGAATGGATTTCAGAGGCCAAGCCGCCGCGCGGCGCTGAAATCGAAGTGTCCGTCGATGAAACCGAGACCCCGACCCGCCCGGAGGAACATTTGTTCATTGGCCTGGAATTGATGCGGCGCGGAGTTCGGGCGGTGAGCGTTGCGCCGCGCTTCGTCGGCGAATTCGAGAAAGGAATTGATTACAAGGGCGACCTCAAGGCGTTTGAATCCATGCTGCGCCAGCACGTGGCGATCGCGAAGTTTTGCGGCCCCTACAAAATCAGCGTCCATAGCGGCTCGGACAAATTCAAAGTCTATCCGATCCTGGGCCGAGTCTGCGGCGCGTTTTTGCACGTGAAGACAGCGGGGACCAGCTACCTCGAAGCGCTCCGCGTGGCGGCCCGATGCGCTTCCGACCTGTTCACCGAGATCATTGAATTCTCTCTGGGCCGCTTTGAAACGGACCGCGCCAGCTATCACATCTCGGCGAAGCTCACCGACGTGCCGAAGCCGGCGTCGCTCTCGCCCAAGGAACGCGAGGACGTGTTTCTGAACCAGGACGCGGGCCGCCAGATACTCCACGTGACCTTCGGGTCGGTGCTGACGATGGGTAAGAACGCGAAGAGCCGCTCCTTCAAAGAGGGAATCATCGAGGCGCTGAGGAACAACGAAGCCTTGCACAAGGAGGTCCTGGCCGCGCATCTGGGCCGGCACATTACGTTGCTGGACGCGGGCTGAAGCGTGTTAACCCAAACGGTTCCGTTGGCTGGTAGGGCTGAGCTGCCGCTCAGCCGTCATCGGCTGATTCTTTGGGATTGGATCGACTGGGTGCCTCAGTGCTTGGTTTTTCCTGGGGCTCGCGTCCGTTCTGCCAGCAGCAATTCCAGTTTGCGGCGTCGGATCAAGTGTTGAAGTGCTTTCCTGGTCGAGCGCTCACGACACGAATTCCTCTCGTGCGCCGCGGGGGAGGCAAGGCTGGAAGCCTGCCCTACTTTGAGGAACCTCGGTTCTTCGCGAGGGCTTTGGCGGCGGCTTGTTGGAACTCGCGGCGGACTTCGCTGGCGTCGCTGTTGGGGAAGTTCGACCGTTGCACCATGAGGATATACGCGGCGCCTTTCTCGGGATCGATCCAGGCTTGAGTTCCCCAGGCGCCGCCGTGGCCGTAGGTTCCGGGCGAAAGCACCGCCGCGACGCCCTCGTGAGGGGCGCGCAGCACACAAGTGCCAAGGCCCCAGCCGTAATTCAGGCCGTGTTTGCCATAGGCATCGCTTTGGAAAAAGCCCGTGGGCAATTCACCGGTTTGGGGTGTTGAGAGGAACTTGATCGCCGCAGCGCTGAGATAGCGGCGGCCTCCCAGCTTCCCGCCGTTGAGCAGCATCTGGCAGAGTCGCGCGTAGTCAGGCGCCGTGGAATAGAGTCCGCCGTTGCCCTGGGGCGGTCTGTCGCGCGGGCCGAACTCCGGCCGGGGCGGCACGGGTTCGAGCGCTCCCGTGTCCTTGCTCTTGCTGTAAGCGGTGACCAGTTGGGCGCGATGCCCGGCATCCAAATAAAAAGTGGTGTGCTTCATTCCGAGCGGATCGAAAAGTCGCTTCTGGAGGAACGCGTCGAAGGTCATCCCGCTCACGACCTCGACGATGCGCGCGGCGGCGTTGATCCCGCTCTGCGTGTATTGCCACTTCTCGCCCGTCTCATACTTCATGGGCGCCGCGAGCCAGATTGGGACCAGGTCCGCCAGCGTCTTGGCCTGTTGCGCCGCCGGGCCGCTCGCTTCCCCCAGGCCGGAGGTGTGCGTGAGGATTTGCGTGATCGTGAGATTGGCCGGTTTGCCCGAAGGGGTTTTGAGAGTCACAAATTCGGGCAAGTATTTGGCGACGGGATCGGAGACCTTCAGCTTGCCTTCGTCCTGAAGCATCAGAATCGCGACGCCGGTAATTGGCTTCGTCATTGAGGCAATCCAGAAGAGCGTGTCCGGTTTCATGGGCCGCTTGGCGGCGATGTCGGCGAAGCCCGTGGTTTCAAGGTGGAGAATTTTGTTCTTGGCAACGACCACGGTCACCGCGCCTGCGATCTCGTTTTTCGCGATCATTTGTTCCATGGCCGCGCCGACACCGGGGAGCTTCGGGTCTTTGGCGAATGCGGGCGTCGCGACGAGCAGGGCGGACACAAGAGAAAGCATGGCAAGTGAAGGACGAGTGTTCATGGTGCGGAGCCTATCGTGTTACTCAACCAAATCAACTCTAGCTCTAGCCGGGAAAGCCGGGAATGACTCCACAAGCCAGTTCCCCCCAGTTCTCTCCGGCACGGCTCGAAACCGATTTGAAATCCGACCGTAAGACGGGTAAGACTTCTCGCATGAGTAGAGCAATGCTGTCCACCAAAGGCCAATTGGTGATCCCCAATCGTTTCCGCAAGGCTTTGCATCTCCAACCGGGTGATAAGGTGTCCTTCGTCATTGAGGGCGAGAAGCTCATCCTGCAGCGCGATCAACCCAAACGTGCCCAGCTCGTGCGCGGAAAGTTCGGACGGCCCGTGCTCGTCGCGCCGCCGGGTGCGCCGCCCATGACCTCGGAGCGGGTCAAAGCTATTCTCGAGAACTTTCCGTGAGCCATCTCTTGGATGTGAACCTTCTACTGGCCTGCGCTTGGTCCGGGCATGCGCATCATGGGCGCGCCAACCGCTGGTTGAACTCGACATCCGTCTTTGCCACGACGCCGATCACTCAGAGCGTGTCCGAAAATTGCGCGGGGTCCTGCGGCGAGGGATTTTGGCTGTGGCCAAGGCGGCGAGGTCCGAGCATCCCCAACGCGGGCTGTAAGGACCGAGCCAACGCAGGCCACGGACAAAAGACCCGCCGCCCGGAGGGTTTTCGCGCCAAAGGCCGCCTGGCTTCGTTGCTCCTCAGTCGAAGATCCAGGGAGGATATTCTCCTTCGTTGCGCCTCGCCATCCGGCCTTTGGCGCGAAAACAGGACCCCGCGGAATTTTCGGACACGCTCTCAGATGGGATTTGTCCGCGTCAGCATGATCTCAGCTTACGGTGCGTCATTGGCGGATGCGCGGACCGCCCTTTCAGCCATCGTGCGAATGAAGTCCCACCGATTCCTGACTGACGCGACGCAGGCGGATTCCCTCCCGGCAATTTCGTCCAGCAAGGATGTCACCGACGCCCACCTCGTGCGATTGGCGGCCAGTCACGGCCTCAAGCTCGCGACTCTGGATGACGACCTCGCCAAAAAGTCTTGGGCCAGCGGCATTGCCGAGAATCCGCTCTGATTTTCCACTATGAGCACAGACTTCTTCCCATCGAGTCTCATTCCACCCGGCCAATCAACTGCGGCCGTGAGGTCGGGCCGAAAGCCACGTTGGCTTCCGAGTCCAACGTCACCTGGCTCCCGTCAAACTTCAGCGTGAGCGTCGTGTGGAAGGGCGTCTCGTAGGCACAGGATTTGATCACGCAAGTGTTGTCGCCCCTCCAGGCAAATGTGCCCGCCACCGGTTCGTCCAAAAACTGGGAGAGCCGGGCGCCGAAGAGCAGCGAGCGTCCCTTCTTCCAATCCTGATGGCTGCACGGAATCGCCACTACTTTGCCGTCGATGCGAGATGTGAAGGTCAGGGTCTTGCCGGAATCGGTCGAGGTTAGCGTGATGGTTTCGACCTTCTGTTCGTTCGCGGGGAAAACAAGCTTGCGGTTCAGAACTTTGGCGGCCAGCGGAGAAGTGGGCGAGCCTTGCGCGGGGCGAACTTCGAGATGCGCCAGCTTGTCCTTCAGTTTCTCGCTTGCGGGCGGGTTGGCCTTCAACCGCCGCCCTTGCATCGCCGGCAGCAGTTTGTCCCAAATCACGTTCAACACTGCCTGCATATCCTTGACGCCGCTCGTGATCGCGATCACGGCATCCTGCTCCGGCATGACCACGCAATATTGTCCGAAGGCGCCGTCGCCGCGATAAGCGTTGTGCCGGCAGCGCCAGAATTGAAAGCCGTAACCTTGATTCCAATCGCTGGTCGGATTGCTGCCGTTTGACGTCTGCTTCGCCGTGGCGATCGCGACCCATTCGGCCGGAAGCAATTGCTTCCCATTCCACCGGCCCTTCTGCAAATGAAGCTGGCCGAACTTCGCGATGTCCTCCGTGCGCACGCGCAAGCCGTAACCGCCCAGCGAAATACCCTGGAAGTTCGTGTCCCACACCGGATGCTCGATGCCCAGCGGCTGGAACAGGCGCGGCCGGAGAAAATCGAGCACGGATTGGCCGGTACCCTTCTGGACAATCGCCGACTGCATGAACGTGGCGGCGGTGTTGTATTTGAAGTGCGTGCCTGGCAGATGCGGCACGGCCTGCGCGAAAAACGACTTTGGCGACATGACATCAGGCGCCGTCGGCGGTTCGTCCTGATGACCGGTGGACATGATGAGCAGATCGCGCACGCGCATTGCCTTGAGATTGTTGCTCGCGTTCGTCGGCGCGGCGTCGGGAAAAAATTTCAGGACTTCGTCGTCGAGGCTCAATTTGCCCTCCGCCACGGCGAAGCCAACCGCGGTGGAAGTGAAGCTTTTGCTCAAGGAATAGAGCACATGATTGTGCGTGGCGTCGTAAGGCGCCCACCACCCCTCGGCAATCACGTGGCCGTGGCGCGCGACCATCAAGCTGTGCAGGCCCTCGATCTGCTGGTCCAGGGTGGTTACGAAGTCCAACAGCGCGGCGGAGGAAACACCCTGTGCTTCGGGAGCGCTGCGCGGCAGGGAATGGGCCGCTTGCCCCGCGGTCAGAATTCCGGCCAGGAACAGGACAAAATGCAGTAAGTTTTTCATAGGAGGTCCGCGCGTTTGTTACTTGGCTTGAAGGAGGTTGTCACCAACGGAATTCGCGTCTCTATGGTTGCGCTGGGCGCGATTCAAACTATCGGTCCACGACGTCTTCTCGCTCTCTTCCCCAAGGGAGGAGAGGGCTGGGGAGAGGAGGTGCGTCCGATTTCGCTTTTCCAAGAAACCCTTCTCTCCAGCTCTCTCCCCACTCGTTCCTCGCGAGGAGAGGGAGTCGAATCGCGACCGACCGACACTTTTAATCGCACCCATGGCAAGGTTGCCACTTGCCGCGTTGGCGGCATTCGTGGTTAAGTCCCGTCCGCCATGATCCGCTGTGCGATCACGATTTCGCTGGTGCCTGAAGCCAAAGGCGGGCCGTTTGTTTTTGGGGAGGATCTGGCCGGTGGTTGCGCGAAGGCGGCCGCGTTCGGTTTCGATGCGGTCGAGGTTTTTCCGCGTTCTGCTGTTGAATTCGACGCCAAACAACTCAAACACCTTCTGGAAACTCACCAGTTGCAGCTCGCAGGGATGGGCTCGGGCGCCGGTTGGTTGGCGCACAGGTTGAGATTGACGGATCCCGACGCCACGAATCGCCGGCGCGCCAGGGATTTCGTTGCGGGCATCATCGACCTGGCGGGAGGCTTTGGCGCGCCAGCCATCATTGGTTCGATGCAAGGCCGCTGGGGCGACGGCGTCACGCGCGAACAATCGCTGGCCTGGCTGGCGGATGCCCTGGAGCAACTCGGCCCGCGCGCCCATGCCCAGGGCGTGCCTTTGTTGTTCGAACCGCTGAATCGATACGAAACGAACCTGTTCAATCGGGTCGCGGACACGCGGGAGTTCCTGAAACCGTTGCGAACCCAAAACGTGAAGCTGCTTTGCGATCTCTTCCACATGAACATCGAAGAAACGGACATCGCGGGCGCGTTGCGGCTCGCCGGCAACAAGCTCGGCCACATTCATTTCGTGGACAGCAACCGGCAAGCGGTGGGGTTCGGGCACACGGATATGAAGCCGATTGTGCAAGCGCTGCGCGATATCGGTTACGCCGGCTACGTTTCGGCCGAGGTCATGCCTTTGCCGGACGCTGAAGAAGCTGCTAAACAGACTCTGGAAGCTTACAAAAGGCTCTTCGCAGTTTGAGGGTGAAAAGTGGGGAACACGAAATTTCACGAATTGGCACGTATTGAATGCCCATGACCACTAAGCTCAGATTCGTGAAAATTCGTGAACTTCGTGTCACTAAAAGTCTGCCCACATGCTCAACCACCAACTGATTCATCCCCAGATCAACGAAGTGCTCGGCCGGGCGGGCCATCACTCGACGATCCTGATCGCCGACGGCAATTATCCGGCTTGGACCAAGCGCGGCCCGAACGCCGAGCTGGTCTGTCTGAATTTGGCGCCCGGCCTTGTCACGGTGGCGCAAGTGCTGCGCGCGGTGTTGAGCGCTGTCCCGGTGGATAAGGTGAACACGATGGGAATTCCGCTGGACGATCCCTACGCGCAGAAGGGCGAACCCCCGGTGTGGAACGAATACCGAGCGATCCTCAAAGGCGCTCGCTTGAAGCTCCCGCTCGAGCCGATTCAAAAGTGGGATTTCTACAATGCCGTCAACTCACCCGACCACGTCCTGACGATCCAGACGGGCGACCAGGCGCTTTGGGCCAACGTGCTGCTGACGATGGGATGCCGAACGGCGTAATCAAAAACCGCGAATGAACCCTGCGCGGCTCCGCCAGGCTCCGCCGCAACCAAAGTAATCAGAGATCAGTAATCCGTTCTGAGTCGCTGGTCTTCACCACTTCTCCCCCCATGCAAACTCGAATCCTTGGCAACACCGGCCTCCCACTCCCGATCTTGAGCTTCGGCGCATCCTCGCTGGGCCAGGAATTTCGCCGTGTGACGCTCGATGAGGCCATCCGATCCGTGCAGGTCGCGCTCGATTGCGGACTCAACTTTATCGACACTTCGCCGTTTTACGGGCGCGGCATGTCGGAAGTTTTGCTGGGCGTGGCGCTGCGCGACGTGCCCCGCGACCGCTATTTGATCTGCACCAAACTGGGGCGCTATGACCTTCAGCACTTCGATTTCTCCGCCAAACGCGTCGCCGAGAGCGTGGATGTGAGTTTGCACCGGCTGGGAGTCGATCACCTGGATATCTGCCTTTGCCACGACATTGAATTTGTGGAGATGCAGGAAATCGTGGATGAAACGCTGCCGGCGCTGCGCAAGGTCCGCGACCAGGGCAAGGTCCGATTCATCGGGTTCAGCGGCTATCCGATGAAAATCTTCAAATTCATCCTCGACCAAACGAGCGTGGATTGCGTGCTCAGCTACAACCAATACACGCTGCAGAACACACGGTTCGCAGACGAGCTGGTGCCCTATCTCAAAGCCAAAGGAGTCGGCGTCATGAACGCCGGGCCGTTCTCGGCGCGGTTGCTCACCAAGGCGCTGCTGCCCAAGTGGCTGAAGGAACCGGAAAGCGTCAAAGCCGCGGCGCGCCAGGCGGCCGAGCATTGCGCCAGGAAAGGCGTCGATATCGCCAAACTCGCGCTGCAATTCTCCGTCGCTCATCCCGGCATCACCACCACGATTGCCGGGTCTGCGAATCCGGAAAACATCCGTCAGTGGGCGAAATGGATTGAAGAGCCGGTTGACGAGGAACTCCTAAGGGAGGTGCTCAAGATTTTCGAGCCGGTTAAGAACGTGGGGCACGCCGAGGGCCTGGCGAAGGGTCTGTGCAAAAATAAATTCCGGTTTTGCTGGAGGCGATTTCGCTTTCTGGCGAGGCACGACGAAGGAGCATAGCCAGGGCTCTGCGACTGAGGAGAAACGAAGCCAGAAAGCGAAATCGCCCCAGCCCTCCGGGGCGGGGCGGCGCCTGGCCGGCTGCGGCGTTGCTCGTCGGTCACAGCCCCAAAACGGGGATGCTCCCTCCTCGAGCCTTGCATCCGGCCAGGCGGCGCTCCCGCCAAAACCGGAAGTTATTTTTGCACAGACCCTTAGAGCGTGTCCGAAAATTGCGCGGGGTCCTGCGGCGAGGGATTTTGGCTGTGGCCAAGGCGGCGAGGTCCGAGCATCCCCAACGCGGGCTGTAAGGACCGAGCCAACGCAGGCCACGGACAA
>VHCZ01000125.1 GCA_016871535.1 Verrucomicrobiota bacterium | reverse complement strand
ATGACAAACACGATCGAAGTGGCCGGCCGGGTGATGGATGAAAGCGCGTTGCTGGGGCGCGTTGGCGCTTCGGCCGTTTTGGCCGCTTATCCTTCGTGGGACAAACTGGACTCGAATGAAGCCCGCACATTCACGCAAAACCTGCGATTGACCGGCGGAGGCGATGCGGCGTCCGTGCAGGAGCGGAAGGAAATTTTTCAAAATGCCGTGTGGTGGTTGTTGCGCTGTATTCGCGCGGGCAATTTGAATCTGAAGTTTGAAGAGCTCACGGACACACCCGATCCTGCGAAGGTCGGCGCTGAATTGACCTACACGATCAAGATCGGGCATTCGGGTGGCACGCAAGCCACGGGAGTGATCGTGACGAACCTCTTGCCGCGCAGCGTGGAATTCATCAGCGCGGAATCGACCCAAGGCAGTTGGAAGCACGAAGCGGGGTTGTTGACATTCCACGTCGGCCGCATGACCAGCGCTTCGACCAATCTGATCAAGATCACGGTGCGCCCACAGCAAAGCGGCGTGCTGACAAACTACGTCGGCATCGTGTTGAACGAGGCCGATGGGAAAGAGGACAACGGCGGCCGCATCGTCACGACGGTCGCAGGCGGACCGAGGTTGACGGTCGCGCGCCTGGGCAACGGCCAGTACGAACTGCGCATGGAAGGCGAAGCCGGCACAAGCTTTCGGATTCAAGGCTCCAGCGATCTGCTCAACTGGCGCGACCTCACGAATGTCACCGCCGCAACTTGGAGCATGCCGTTGTTCGATTCATCGGGACAGGCGTCCGCGCCAGCTTTCTATCGAGCCGTCAGTTCAAACTGACTGGGGAGCACACGCGCCCTCGCGTGTACCGACTGGCGCCTCGCCGGTCGGTACGTCGTTGAACCCATGGCGCTGAGTGGGGACGGTTGGTCCGACTGAATGTGGCCGGCGAGGGCGCCGACCACAGCACGCGAGGCGCGTGCGCTCCCCATTCGAGTTGGACGCGAAGGAGGGCGAAGATCACGAATCTTGCGATCTACGCGTTCTTTTGCGGCTCAAGTGTTCGGTTGAGTTCCAGGGAGCCCGAACAATTCCGAGATCGTAATTTCAAACTGAGGCAGGAGTTCCTCGCGGAGCAATTCGCGGCTGGCCAGAATTCCTTTCAGCATCAGTCCATACTGGCTGGCCTGATAGACCTCCACGTTGTCGTAGCGCGGGTCAATCATCCAGAGGCGCGTCAGGTTGATCTCCTCGTAAATCTGTTTCTTCATCACCGTGTCGATCCGGTGGTCCTGGGTGTTCACGATTTCCGCGGCCAGCCAGAGCTTGCCGGTCGCGATGGTGATAAGAGCCAGATCGGGCCGCACGAGCGTTCCGGCGCCGATCTGAACGACTGAACGCGGCGCGAGGAGGCGCGTGGTGTTGCCCTGGCCGACGCTCTTCCCCACGTGCAGGTGCAATCGTTCGCAGACCGCTTCGTGCCGGGCGTCGGGCGGACGCCGCATGATGCGTTCGCCCTTTACGATTTCTTCGAAGGACTCGGCCATGAATTTCGGAGGCAGCTCGGTTCAACCGCGAATGGACGCCAATGCACGCGAATAATTCCCTCTCCCAGCGGGAGAGGGGATCCTTTCGTTGGATTCGCGTTGATTGGCGTCCATTCGCGGTTACTCGACGCGTTTCAATTGGCGAGCACGTTACGGAGGAAGCGTCCTGTGTGCGAGCGCTTAATGCGCACAATCTCTTCGGGGGCGCCTTGGGCCACGACCTGTCCGCCGGCCGCGCCGCCTTCCGGTCCCAGGTCGAGGACCCAATCCGCTTCCGCAATCAAATCGAGGTTGTGTTCGATCACCACCACCGAATGGCCCGCATCCACCAGGCGCTGCAACACCTCCACCAATCGGCTTACGTCGGCCATGTGCAATCCGATGGTCGGCTCCTCGAGTATGAAAAGGCTGCGCCGCAGCTCGCCGCGCCGTTCCGCTGAGTTGCTGAAACCGCTGAGCAGGTGCGTCACGAGCTTCAGCCGTTGCGCCTCGCCGCCGCTCAGAGTTGGACTGATCTGGCCGAGCCGCAAATAACCCAGCCCGGTGTCGCGCAGCGCTTCGAGCGGGCGCCGGATTTTCTGGAGGGCGCTGAAGAAGTCGATTGCCTCCGCCACGCTGAGTTCGAGAATGTGGGCGATGTTTTTCCCGCGATACTGAATGTCCAGGGTTTCGGGGTTGTAACGCGAGCCGTTGCAGGTCTCGCAACGGACGTAAGCGGCGGGCATGAAACTCATCTCGATCTTGATCGTCCCCGCGCCTTCACACGCCGGACACCGTCCTTGGGCGCTGTTGAAAGAAAACCGGCTCGGCGAATAGCCGCGCAGCCGGGCTTCGGGGGTTTCGGAAAACAGACGGCGAATGTCATCGAAGAATCCGACGTAAGTCGCCGGGATGGACCGAGGGGTTCGGCCAATGGGTGATTGATCCACTTCGTAAACGGCTCTGAGCGATTCATGGCCTCGCAACCCACAGAGGGTAGCGTGAGGCAAATCCGCTTTGTTTTTCGCAAGGGCGGATTGCAGCGTGGGCCAGAGGCACTCCCGGATCAGCGTGCTTTTCCCGGAACCGCTCACCCCGGTGACGACGACCAGCCGGTTCAACGGAAAAGCCACGTTCAGATTTTTCAAGTTGTTCTTCCTGGCGCCACTCAAGATCAGCCAAGGCGCACTCGGAAAACCCTGCGGTTCCGACGCCGAGCGCGCCGCCGGTGAGTCGGGGAGGGCGAGCCCGTCCCGGCGAGCCGCTCGACGGGCTTGGAAGACGTCCGTTTCGGCTCGCTGAGGACAGGCTCGCCCTACCTTCAGGTTCATGGGAAGCACCACCGCCCTGCGCGCACCGCGCGAAGGAAACTTCCGTTGTTGCCGCAGCCAGCGGCCTGTGACGGAATCGTCATGCCGCATCAATTCGCTGAGCGTGCCGCCGGCTACAAGCCGTCCTCCGTGGATGCCCGCGCCGGGTCCGAGATCGATGATGTAATCCGCATGGCGCATGGTTTGTTCGTCGTGCTCGACCACGACGAGGGAATTGCCGCGCTGCTTGAGCGTGGTCAGCGCGGCGAGGAGTTGTTCGTTGTCGCGGGCGTGCAGGCCGATCGTCGGTTCGTCCAGGACGTAGAGCACGCCGCTCAGGTTCGAGCCGAGTTGGGCCGCCAGACGGATGCGTTGGGCTTCGCCGCCGGACAACGTTGTGGCGGACCGCCCCAATTGCAGATAACCCAGCCCGACTTCGGCCAGGAATTTCAAGCGCTTGGTGATCTCAGGCAGAATGTCCTGGGCGATGTCCGCTTCGCGTCCTCGCAGTTTCAGCGGCGCGAAAAAGCGCAAGGCCAACTCAATGGGCGCGTCGCACACCGTCACGATGGTCGGCGCCGCATTCCGGCCTCTGCCGCCGAACACCGAGAGATCCGCAGCGCGTCCGGCCGCCAGGCGCACGGAGCGGGCGATGGGATTCAAGCGGCTTCCTTGACAGTCGGGACAGGTCTCGCGCTTGCCTTCCTGCCATTCGAACCAGGACTCTTCGATGGCATCGGCGCGCGCGCCGCGATCGACCTCCGGCAGGTAAAACAACTCGCCGAAGCCCCGGCATTTCGGACACCAGCCTTGGGAAGAATTGTAACTGAAATTCTTCGGATCGAGCAGTTGGAACGATTTGCCGCAGCTCGGACACGCCCGCTCCGTCGAGTGGACCGCAACCTTCCCGTCGTTCCCCAGCGCGAGCAACGTGCCGTGTCCCAGTTCCAGGGCCTCGTCGATCAGTTGCTGGGGAGACTTCGTGGCTTTCGCGGCGCGCGCCGCTTTCCGATCCAGCACACCGACGACAATTTCCACATCATGTTCGCGGAAGCGATCGAGGCGGAACGGCTCGGCCGTGCGAAAGATTTTGCCGTCGGCGCGGATTTCCGAATAGCCGTGGCTCGCGGCCCATTGGGCGACTTCGGTGTGAAAGCCTTTCCGGTTTTTCACCATGGGCGCGAGCAGGAGCAGATCGCCCCGCCGGTTCAATTCGTCTTTGAGCCGCCGGCCCAGTTGATCGCGCGTCTGGGATTCGACGGCGACGTGGCATTCGGGACAGAATTGCGTGCCGAGCCGCGCGAAGAGCAGCCGGAGGAAATGATACACCTCGGTCACCGTAGCCACGGTGCTTTTTCCGCCTCCGCGCGAGGTGCGTTGTTCGATGCTGACGGTCGGCGGAATGCCGGTGATCAAGTCCACGTCCGGCCGCGCCAACTGCTCCACAAACTGCCGCGCGTAGGCGTTCATGCAGTCGAGGAAGCGGCGCTGTCCCTCGGCGAACAACAGATCGAACGCCAGCGTGCTTTTCCCCGAACCGCTCACGCCGGTGACGACGACGAACTGGTTGCGGGGAATCGAAAGCGAGAGGTTTTGCAGATTGTGCTCGCGCGCTCCCGAAATAAAAATCCCTGCCGGACGGGCTGACATAGTCATAGGCAACGGGTGACAACCTATCCCAGCCGTCTTCTGAGCCAAGCCGGATTTCTTCGGCATCCGGAATCTGGACCCGGTAGGGCTGCGTTGCTGCGCAGCCCGGTTTTCAGTCGGTGTGGCAGCGCAGCAGCGGTGCCCTACCATCGACGGGTTCACGAGCCGTGTGCTTGCCGCCGTCGCCAGGGCAACTTCCCTGGAACCTGACGGCAGGGCGAGCCTGTCCCCAGCGAGCCGAGTCGGACGTGTCCCATGTCCGTCGAGCGGCTCGCCGGGACGGACTCGCCTTACCAATTCATGGGCCGAGTGCAGGTTCGCGAGAAACAGGAAGCACCGACCCTTGGCTGGATCGGGCAGTAACGGCAGTGCTGACAGGAACCGGAGCGTGGCGCGTTTCTCCTCTCCATACGGCGTAGTTGTGGACAGCGAAGGTAACGTGATTGTGGCAGATGGCACCGTGGGGGGATTCTCATCGGCAAACCCGCGATTCGAAGAATGGCTCCTGGCGGTTCCGTGTCAGCTACCAATGGAAGCGCGACGGAACTCCAATACTTCAAGCGACAAATCCGCGCCTTTCGTTGTTACATACGATGGCGGCACAGTCGGGCATTTACACGGTTGATATCAGCAAATGAGGTGAATTTGCCACCGGTGGTTGCTCCAATCGCCGATAAATTCTGGAGGAAAAAGCATGACTTGAGTTCCAAGTGGAAGCCACCGAATCACCCAACGCGGATAACTGCAATGGACGACGGGGCCAATTGCCCGGCGAAGTATTTCCAATTGGGCTGACCAGGGGTGGGTTGCCTGAATGAGTTGCCTTGAACAAAGACACGCGGCTTGTCACACGCCTCCGCCAAAGTCGTCCGGATCGCTTCTTTCAGGACCTTGGGAACGATATCCTTGACGCAGTGTGGCCGCGAGTATCGGCACTGCCAGTTGCAGCCGTAGCATTCCAGCGGCAGACACACGATTGACGTCAGCGGCGAGTAAGGCACGAACCGCCCGAAGTGGCCCCCACCGAGCACGATGACGTTCGGCGTGCCAAGCGCGCACGCGATGTGCGCCAAGCCGGTCTCGGCCCCCACCGCAAGCCGGCAGCGTTTGAGGATCGCAGCCGATTCACGCACAGTGAACTTCCCGGAAATATTGCGCGAAGCGCACGGCAACGATTCGAGATTCCTTTGGTTGATTTCATAATCCGCTTGCGAGCCCAGCGCGATGACTTTCAACGACCCCACCCACCCCTTCGCCCCTCCCAGGAGGGGAACTGGACCCTGCGACGAACGAACGTCCCCTCCTGGGAGGGGCAAAGGGGTGGGTTCGTCGAGAGGAGAGCAGACTGTCTTGGGTTCGGGCCTGCAAATCTCCGCCAGAGCCTCGCCATAGCGAAGATAAACCCGGCCATCTGCTTGCGCGCCTGCGAAGAGAGCGATCGTGGATTCGGGCTCCAGGCCATGCCGCTGGAAGAAGTCCTCGGCGCAGGCTTCATCCTCGTCCTTCAGCCAGATGCTGGGCTGCACGAACGGCGCGTTGATCCCGATTCCTTCAAGGAAACCCCGATGGCGGTCCAGTTCGAGCGCGGATCGCTCCGGGCACGAAATCAATATCGAATAAAGGCGGTCGTGGCGGTCCTTGACGCCGGCGGACATGAGTTCCGTGCTGCCTTCGTGCGCGACGCAATGCTGTGCCTGCGAGGCCAGGGCGAGAAAATCCGTCAAGGGCTCGCGCGCATAGACCGAGTTCAGACAAAGATCGGCGCGGAGATCTTGGAGCTGGCGAGCGATGTGATTGCGATAATCCGCATCGTCGATGGCCCTTTGCCGGTGGATCGGCAGAACGCTATCGACAAGCGGGCAAGCTTCGTAAATTGCGGCCACGTGTTCCTGGCAAACCACGACGATCTTGGTGTGCGGATGCCGCTCTCGGATCGGCGCCAACATTCCGGCGGCAAGAATGGTATCTCCGATTGAGTCCGTCCGAACGAACAGAATCGTATCGGGGCCGGTAGAAGCTTCCTGGATCGGAGAAGCATGCTCACGAAGCGAGGACCCGGTAGGGCAAGTCCGTCCCGGCGAGCCGCTCGACAAGCTGGCCCCACGTCCGGTCCGGCTCGCGGGGGACAGGCTCGCCCTACCTTCAGGTGCATGGGAAGCAACCTCATGCGATCGGAAGCGCCAGTGTCCGAGAACATTTCTTCGGGCTACCGGCCGAATCTTCTGGGAGGCGGGCCGATCGACGAGGGTTCCGTCCTTGACCCAGGGGAAAAAACTGTCGAGGCGCAACGGGAGGGTTTCGGTGGATTGAAGTTTCTTCCAATGATTCACCGCTCCACGGTATCCGTAATAGGTCTCCTTGAAGCGCACCTGATCTTCCGTCGCATAAGCGTAATGCTGGAAGACAAGGTTTCGGGCCTCAGTCTCGGCGTGGAGGAATGGATTGATTGAGGCCACGTCGGTCCATTTTCCCGATTCGGTCTGTTGGCAAAGGCGTGGAGGTTCGTGAGTAAGCCATTGAAAGCCGGGCCGGTAACGCCACACCCGGAGCCACTCGTAGCGCGTATGGTTGCCATAAGTGTCGCGAGTGGTGGTGACAAGGTCTTCGCCGACAAAATAGTGGCAGTAGAAATAGGCCACCGTCTTGTCAGTATGCGCCCGGAATAACTCGCGTGCCTCGCAAATCTGCTCCGCCGTCCACATCTCGTCGGCATCGATCTGCCACAGCAAACAGTGTTCGGTAATCCGAGCCAGCGGCGCACGAACCATTTCGATTTTTCCGTCCCAAAACGCTCCGTCCGGCTTGCGGTAGATCGATGTATTTTGCGGAAACGACTGTGCCAGCGCGTCCAGATAGGCGGTCGTGCCATCCACGCTCAGACCGCGCCTGTGGAACTCCGGACTGATCGTTCCACCATTGTGCCGGCTCCAGGCCGTGTCGTGATTGAGCGCGGCGACTCCCTCAATGACGTGCCAGCGCCAGGGGAACGCGAGTTTCTTGAACACGTCGATGTGGTGGCGAATGAACGGTTCCCCGTTCAAAACGATCGTGAAGAAATGGATGGGCAGAGACGCGTCCAAGTTCGTCAAAAGAGTTACTGGGTTAAATCGTTAGATCTGATCGCTCAGTTAAGGTGGAGCGAGGCCTCCTGCCGTTTCCTCGATGGCAATTGGCTCGCCCCACCGTGAGTTAACTGAGCGATACCCAATCTGTTCCGGAACATCGCGGATGCTCGCATGTGTCCATGACCACTTAGCCTGGAGCAGCCGAGATTTGGAAGCAGAAGTTTGACGAACGGGGAAGGGTGGTGAATAACAGGGCTGATTCGCATGTCTTTCGCTCAATTTCGCGAGCAACAGACCGTCGTCAACCTGCTCCAGCGAAGCCTGGACCGGGGACGGCTCTCGCACGCTTACCTTTTCGCCGGAAGCACACTCCCGGACCTGGAACTGATGGCGGCGACGCTGGCCAAAACGCTGACCTGCGCGGACCCGCCTCGACGAGGCGCTTCGGGCGTCGCTCTGGATTCTTGCGACCGCTGCATGAGCTGCCGCAAAATTGACGACGGTAATCACGCCGATGTCCAGTGGGTGCGGCCCGAATCGAAATCGCGAGTCATCACCATCGACCAAATCCGCGAACTGATGCGAACGATCCACCTCAAACCGCTGGAAGCCGCATCGAAGGTCGCGGTCATCGTTGCCGCCGACCGGTTGAACATTCAGGCCGCAAACGCATTTTTGAAGACGCTGGAAGAACCGCCAAGCCGGTCCACGGTTCTGTTGCTTTCGACGGATCCCGAACGGGTTCTGGAAACCATTGCCTCCCGTTGTTTGAGGCTCAACTTCGGCGGAGAAGACAAATTTAAAGCCAGCGGGGCCCAAATCGAGTGGCTGGCAGGTTTCACGAAACAAGCGGCGGGGGCGCAGAAAAGCTTGCTCGGGCGTTACAGGCTTTTGAGCGCCATTCTCGCGAGGTTAAGCCAGATCAAGGCCGACATTGAGAAAGTCCTTGCGGTGCGTTCGCCGTTGAGCCGGCATCAGGAGATTGATCCGCAGTTGAAGGAGAAATGGGAAGATGAACTGACAGCCGCCATCGAAGCGGAATACCGGCGCCAGCGTGCCGAAGTGCTCCTGATGCTTGAATGGTGGATGCGAGATGTCTGGCTGACCAAACTGGGTCTGGACAAGGAGAGTCTTGCTTTTCCTGGTTCGGCCGACGACACCCGAACCGTCTCCACGCGGCTCTCGGCCAACGACGCCGCCTGGAACCTGAGGCTCATGGAAGAAACTCACTTGTTACTCGGCTCGAACGTGCAGGAGGCGCTCGCGTTGGAAGTGAGTTTCCTCAAAATGAAATTGTGAATCGCAAGCGGGAGGTCAGGCATGCTTCTTTAACTTACCTGCATTTGCGTGACAACAACCCGTCGCCCCAAACCAGCCACCGCTTCTATGGCGGCAAAGTCCGAGGATACTCCTGGACAGAAGCTCTTCGCAGCCTTTGCAGGAGCGCTCCTGGGCCTGGCGCTGCTGAAGTTTGGGAATCCTGTCATTTTTGATCGGTTGATCGATAGGCCTGACGGATTCTGGGAAATGGTTTTCCAGCCCTGGCCGATTGCCTGGGGTTACTTCATGCTCGTGATCCTCGCCCTCTTGGGCGGGATAGTGATCCAACGTCCCGTTTGCCTTCACCATAGCTCTTCCAATGAACCATTCCTCCGGACCGAGGCCTTTAGGCCGCTTCAACGCTCGACTCCGGAGAGTGCGCAGAAGCAGCCTGAAGGCTGCGGTCCGCACGGTTTTCGGTTCATGGGCCGTGTGCATGGTTCTGAAACCAAGGAAGCTTCCCGTGAACCCGCCTCCGCCCCCTCCCAGGAGGGGAACTTGCAGCATCGGAGCGACACAAAGCTCCCTTCCTCGGAGGGGCTGGGGGTGGGTTCGCGGGCTGCTTCACCCAACGGGAGAGCGCCACGGTGGCTCTTGGCGCTGCCGTTAGCTTGGTTCATTTGGCAGCTTATTGCGGGTCTGAGCACGGTCGATCCGACTCTGACCCGGACGACCCTCCTCCACTTCGCAGCGTGTGTTTTGTGGTTTTACCTGGGCGTTTTCGTTTTGAGCCCCCTGCGGAGCTCCAATCTCTTTTGGGTGCCACTGATGCTGGCCTTCGCCATCGTGTTGTGGGTCGGATTCGAGCAGCATCACGGCGGATTGGAAGCCACGAGGCGCTACTTCTACGAACAGCCGGACTGGCAGAAGTATCCTCCGGATTACCTGAAGAGAATCGCCAGTGACCGGATTTTCTCTACGCTCGTTTATCCAAATGCTCTGGCGGGGGCGATTCTCATGTGCGGCCCGGCAGCCCTGGCTTGCACCTGGAATTTGACCCGACGATTACCCAGGCTCTCGAGGAGTGTCGCCACCGGTTTGGTCGGGTACATGGCGCTGGCATGTTTGTATTGGTCGGGATCCAAAGCAGGTTGGTTGATCGCGCTCGTGCTGGGAGTCGTAGCCATGATCAGTTTACCGATTCCAAGATGGACCAAGTTTGCGGTCGGGTTGGCGATCTGCCTCGGTGGTCTGGGGGCATTCGCGATCAAGTTTACTTCCTACTTCCAAAAAGGCGCTACTAGCGTTGCTGCAAGATTCGACTACTGGCGTGCGGCAGTCACGATCGTCCGAGAGAATCCGATTCTGGGCACGGGACCTGGAACGTTCTCCGTGAACTACGCCAAGATCAAACCACCTGAGGCTGAAATGGCGAAACTGGTCCACAACGACTACCTGGAACAAGCCACGGACTCTGGCCTGGCCGGTCTGGCCCTGTATTTGGCGCTGGTTTTTGGCCATCTCCAGTTTCTTTATCGAAAACGTATTCTTCGAATACGTGACATTACGTTTCCGGTATGGCTGGGGCTGTTCGCGTGGGGACTACAATCGTTTGTAGAATTCCCTCTCTACATCCCGGGCCTCGCGTGGCTTGCCTTCGCGTTGCTCGGTTGGCTCAGTGGGCTCAGTGGGCTCGCCAAACTGAATGCATTCGACACTGAGGCACGAGTTGGCTAATTTGCGCGCTCGCAAATGAAGATTCTGTTCCTGAACGGCCCAAACCTGAACCTGCTCGGAACCCGCGAGACCAAAGTCTATGGCCAAACCACGCTCACAGAGATTGAGCGCAGAGTGCGGGACCGTGCGGGAAAACTGGGGGTCGAAGTCGATTTTCGTCAGTCCAACTTGGAAGGCGAGCTTGTCGCGTGGGTCCAGCAAGCCCCGCAAGATTTCGCGGCCATCGTCCTGAATGCGGCCGCGTACACCCACACGAGCATCGCCCTCAGGGACGCCATAGCCGCGGTGTCAATCCCAACTATCGAAATCCATCTCTCGAACGTCCACGCGAGGGAAGAATTCCGCCACACATCAATGATCGCGCCCGTGTGCCGAGGACAAATCGCAGGTTTCGGAGCTTATTCCTACATTCTAGGATTGGAAGCTGCCGTTAACATTAACGGATAACTTGATTTGGCGATAAACCGGCCATTTCACTGAATAATTCAGCAGAATCCTGAGCCGAGGCAAGCGCCAGTAATGGCTTGACGGCTTGATTTGGGCTAACTACCATCCATTCCAGTTTACGTTAACCAGGCAGAGCAGAGTCGAGTTTCGGCTGCTGCTTTTTTGCTTAATGAACACGGCAAAGAAACGTTCATCTGCATGACCCAAGGACCGATTCTGTGGACCTGAAAGACATTAAGGCTATCATTGACTTGATGAAAAAGAATTCCATCTCGGAATTCGAGCTCGAAAAACAGGACTTCAAGATCAGACTGAAGCGCGGGTCGAACGGTCTCCCTCAGGCATCCGGAATGGACGAGAATCCCGTCGTGGCGCTCCCGGGTGTCCAGTCCCAGCCCGCCCCGATTTCGTTGCTTCCCGTCGGTTCTCAATCAAGTCAACCAACCTCTGAACTCGAGATCAAGTCGCCCATGGTCGGGACATTCTACCGAGCGCCTTCCCCGGAGTCGGCCAACTACGTTGAAGTTGGCACCGAGGTTAATCAGGACAGCATCGTTTGTATCATTGAGGCGATGAAAGTCATGAACGAGATCAAGGCCGAGGCCAAAGGTGTGATTACGCAGGTGCTGGTGGATAATGCAAAGCCAGTTGAGTTCGGGCAGGCTCTGTTCAAGATTCGCCCAACCTAGCCTGGGAGACCGACCTAAGACTGTTTTTCCCTCCAATCCTACTGATGTTCGAGAAGATTCTGGTAGCCAACCGCGGGGAGATAGCCGTTCGTATCATTCGTGCCTGCAAGGAATTAAATATCCGCACGGTGGCCGTTTATTCGGAGGCGGATATGAACTCAATGCACGTTCAACTTGCCGATGAAGCCATCTGCATCGGCAAAGCTCCCAGCAGCGAGAGCTATCTTCGAATCGACCGTATCATTAGCGGCGCCGAAATCGCTGATGTCGATGCCATTCACCCGGGATACGGATTCCTTTCCGAGAATGCTCATTTCGCCGACGTTTGCGAGAACTGCAACATCCGGTTCATCGGTCCGAATTCGCAGGCCATGACATCGTTGGAGAACAAAGCCGTGAGCCGTGCCCTGGCGAAAAAGGCTGGCGTGCCTGTTCCGCCTGGTTCGGATGGAATTGTCGAGAACGAGCAAGAGGCCCTCTCCACGGCAAAACGGATTGGCTATCCCGTCATGATCAAAGCAGTTGCCGGGGGAGGCGGACGCGGGATGCGCGCCGCTCACAATGATATTTCCTTGGTAAAAGGGTATCACACCGCCCGGAACGAAGCCGAAAAGGCCTTCGGGAATTCGGCAGTCTATATCGAAAAATACATTGAGAATCCGCACCACATTGAATTCCAAATCCTTGCCGACAACCGCGGCAATATCATTCACCTTGGGGAACGGGATTGCTCGATCCAGAGGAGAAATCAGAAAGTTGTCGAGGAGACCCCTTCGCCGCTCGTGGAGAATAAACACAAAGACCTGCGGAAAAGAATGGGCAAGGCCGCAATCCGCCTCGCCGAAATGGCTCATTACACCAACGCAGGCACGGTCGAGTTCATCGTGGACGACCACGGCAACTTCTACTTCCTGGAGGTCAACAAAAGAATTCAGGTCGAGCATCCCATCACGGAAGAAGTGACGGGGATTGATCTGATCAAGCAACAGATCCTGATCTCGATGGGGGAACCGCTCCGGCTGTCGCAGAGCGATATCAACATCAAGGGCCACGCCATCGAATGCCGAATCAACGCGGAAGACCCGTTCGATGACTTCCTGCCGTCCCCAGGCCGGATTGAAATGTATTACTCGCCAGGGGGCCGAGGCGTGCGCCTCGATAGCCACGCCTACGCCGGCTACGTGATTCCGCCCCACTACGACTCAATGATCGGGAAACTCATCACCTACGGGAAAGATCGCCGGGAGGCTATGGACCGCATGAGCCGGGCGCTGAGTGAGTATATCATTACCGGGGTTAAGACCACGATCCCGTTTGAGCAGGCCATTCTTCAGGATCCCAATTTCCGCCGCGGCGTGTATTCGACGAACTTCATCGATCAACTTCTGGGCGGGGCACGGCGGGAACTTATCGAGGAGAAGGCGTAGGGCTCCAATGAACCGCAAATGATGGCGAACGTTTCCACGGCAGGGCGAGTCCGTCCCGGCGAGCCGTGTCCGACGTATTGGGAACACGTTGGAGGCGGCGCGCTGCGGACAGACTCGCCCTGCCGACTGTCGCCGGGATGAAGCCCCTAAACGAGTGCTTTCTCTATACCTTCGTCGATCTGGCTTATCTCGCGAATAGGCCTCCGGAGACGGTTGCGGAACGGCTTTGCCAGGGAGGGAGCGATCTGATTCAGCTTCGTGCCAAGAACCTGACCGAGCCTGAGGTGCGCCGGGTCGCGGAGAGAATCCTCCCCATCACAAGCCGCGCCGGAGTTGGGCTTGTAATCAATGACTTTCCTGAACTCGCCCAATCGGTCGGCGCCCAAGTTTGCCATTTGGGCCAGGAAGATTTCTTTGAGGCGAGCCATGTGCATCGCTCCGCCTGGCCAACGCTTCGGGATCCTTTGAGACTTGGCCTTAGCAGCCACTCCCCCAGCCAGGCGAACCGTGCCGTCGCGGCCGGAGCGGACTATGTAGCCGTCGGCCCGGTGTTCCGAACCGGGACCAAACCAACCGCGGAACCGGTGACGTTGGAGCTTGTCCGGTGGGCGGCCCACAATCTGACGTTGCCCTGGTTCGCAATTGGCGGAATCAACCTGGGCAATCTCGGCAGCGTTTTGGAGGCCGGCGCGCGCCGGATTTGTGTCGTGTCCGCGATCCTCCAAGCCCCAGACATTGCGGATGCGTGCCTTCAGTTCAAGCGCCAGCTCGATTGTCAGCCCGGATGATCCTATCCAACCCGCCGCCTCAACGGACAACTTTGTGTTGCCTATGCAACACAAAGTTGTCCGTTCACTGAATGTCATCCGCCGAGAAGTTTGTCACGATTGCATGGACTGGACAGCGCCCGGGATTCCCCGCTTAATGCATCGCAATGAGCGTCTTGATTGTTGGTTCAACAGCACTGGATTCAATCTTCACTCCCAAAGGGAAACGCCCGCGCTTGTTGGGCGGGTCGGCCAGCCATGCGAGTGTCGCGGCGAGTTTCTTTTCGCCGG
Source organism: Verrucomicrobiota bacterium (assembly GCA_016871535.1). Classification (NCBI taxonomy): domain Bacteria; kingdom Pseudomonadati; phylum Verrucomicrobiota; species Verrucomicrobiota bacterium. Next base: position 3,291 of record VHCZ01000125.1, on the reverse strand, counting down.
TACACCTGGTCGGCGTGGTGGGGGACGACTTCCCACAGGCCTACCTCAATCTCTACCGCCGGCACGGAATCAATCTGGAGGGACTACAGATCGAGCCGGGCAAGACTTTTCACTGGGCCGGGGAATACGAAGTGAACATGAACAACCGCCGGACGTTAAAGACCGAACTCGGCGTCTTCGAGAAATTCAGCCCCGAACTGCCCGAATCGATGCGGAATGTCCGATTCGTGTTGCTCGCGAACATCGCGCCATCCCTCCAGCACCGGGTGCTCGATCAGATGCGCAAGCCCAGGTTTGTCATCGCCGACACCATGGACCTCTGGCTCAACATCGCCAAAGACGACCTGCTCCGGTTGCTGCGCCGGATCGATGCGCTCGTCCTCAACGACAGCGAAGCGCGTTTGCTGACGGGCGATGATAATGTGATTTCCGCCGTCGAAAAGATTCACCGCCTGGGTCCCAGGCACGTGATCGTCAAAAAGGGCGAACACGGCTCGTTCCTGTCGTCACATCGAGGCTTCTTTTTGGCGCCTGCGTTTCCCCTGAAGAAGTTAGTCGATCCCACCGGGGCCGGGGATTCTTTCGTGGGTGGATTGATCGGCTATCTCGCGAGCCGGCCCGGCCCAATCGAAGCCAATCTCCGGGGCGCGATCATCTACGGCACTGCCGTGGCATCGTTTTGCTGCGAAGGTTTCGGCCTCGAGCGCACCACGGCGATCAATCGCAAGGCCATCGACCAGCGGGTGAAGCTCCTCGAAAGACTGGTGCGCTTTTAGTTTTCGACTGATTTTGCATGACCACCATGCCCGCACTGCTCGACCTCGAAAAGGTCACGAAACGTTACGATTCACCCGGCGGAGAAGCGCCCCTGCCGATTTTGAAGGACGTTCGCCTGACGGTCGCGTCGGGCGACTCGGTCGCGATCATCGGTCCTTCCGGTTCCGGCAAAAGCACGCTGCTCAATATCATCGGCACCCTGGACAAGCCCACGGACGGGCGCGTGCTGCTGGAAGGGGAGGATTTGAGCGCGCTGGATGAGGATCGCCTCGCTCAGATTCGCAACCGCCAGATCGGCTTCATTTTCCAGGCGCATCATTTGCTCCCCCAATGTTCGGTTCTCGAAAACGTGCTCGTGCCCACGCTGGCCAGCAAAGACACCGGAATCCGCAACACCGCCGAGGGTCGCGCGCGCCAACTCCTGCAACGAGTTGGCCTGGGCGAAAGGTTTTCCCATCGGCCTGGAGAACTTTCCGGCGGCGAACGGCAGCGCGTCGCGGTTGTTCGCGCCTTGATCAACCAGCCCCATCTGCTCCTGGCCGACGAACCCACCGGCGCGCTGGATCGGGCCTCCGCCCAAAACTTGGCGCAATTGCTGGTGGAATTGAATCAGGAGACGGGGGTGGCGTTGATCCTGGTGACGCACGCGCTCGACCTGGCTCATCGAATGCGCCGCGTCTTCGAGTTGCGGGACGGCGCCTTGCAGCCCGCGGCAAGTAATCAGTAATCAGTATTCAGTGGTCAAATATCAGTTGTCAGTGTTCAGGTGGAACTCCGCAGTCGGTGGAGCGAGGCTCCTGCCGAGCTTTTCTTCGATGGCATTGGCTCGGCGGAGCCTCGCCCCACCTTAAAACTGAAGGGACGCGTTCCCTGAACCGTTTCAGTTGACACACCATGAAGACCGACTCTCTGCTCCACGCGTTTCTCATCTGCTTTGCCCTGGGCTTGATCGATGCGACGGCGGCGGCGCCCGCGTCGAGGCCGCCGAACATCATTCTGTTCGTGGCCGATGATCACGGACAGGATGCCGGTTGCTACGGAAACAAGATCATTCAGACGCCGAACCTCGATCGCCTGGCCGGCGAAGGCACGCGCTACACGCGGGCGTTTTGCACGACGGCTAGTTGCAGTGCCAGCCGGTCCGTGATTCTGAGCGGCCTGCACAACCACGCCAACGGACAGTTCGGCCACCAACACAGTTTTCACCACTTCTACACCTACAACTCCGTCAAATCACTGCCGGTCATTCTCGCGGAGAACGGGTATCGCATCGGGCGCATTGGCAAGTTCCACGTCCAACCGGAGGAAGTCTATAAGTTCCAGACCATCCTCGGAGGCAATCCGGGCGGCGCGCGCAATCCGGTCGGCATGGCCGAGAGATGCCGCGAGTTCGTCAGCCGCACCGACGCGCCGTTCTTCCTCTACTTTTGCACGGCGGATCCGCATCGCAGCGGCGACCGACGCGAGGATAACCCCCATCAACCCGACGCCTTCGGCAATGGTCGGCGTTACGAGGGTGTCCAGGAAACCGCTTACGATTCGAAGCAGATCCGCGTTCCGCCGTGGCTGCCTGACACGCCGGAGAGTCGCGCCGAACTTGCCGAATATTATCAATCCGTCTCGCGCGTGGACCAGGGCCTCGGCCGATTGATCGAAGTGTTGAAGCAGAGCGGCGAGTACGACCGCACGATCCTCATCTACACTTCAGACAACGGCGCCGCGTTTCCGGGTTCCAAGACGACGCTTTACGAGCCGGGCATGCGGCTGCCGCTGGTGGTTCGCAATCCGTTCGCGACGAAACGCGGCCTCGTCAGCGATGCCATGGTTTCGTGGGTGGACCTGACGCCGACGATTCTGGATTTCGCCGGCATCAAGGAAGTGCTGGCGCCGCCGTTGGTGGCGGGGAATCCGGAGGTCGCAGCACCCCGAAAGCAGCCGGCGACGCGCTACGCCTTTCACGGACGTTCGTTCGCGGCGACGCTCGAACAGGAGAAGCCCGGCGGTTGGAACGAAGTCTTTGCTTCTCACACCTTCCACGAAATCACGATGTACTACCCGATGCGCGTGATCCGCACCGAACGCTACAAGCTCATTCTGAATCTGGCGCATCCGTTGCCGTTCCCTTTTGCCTCGGACCTGTTCGACTCAACGACCTGGCAAGCGGCGCTCAAGAGCGGCCGGGGCGTTTACGGCCAGCGCCGGATTGGAGATTTCATCCAGCGCCCGCGCTACGAGCTTTACGATTTGGAGACCGACCCGCACGAGATTCGAAACCTGGCGGACAAACCCGAAGCCCAGGCCGTGTTCAAGGAACTGAGTGAGAAGCTCAAAGCCTTTCAGCAACGCACCCGCGATCCCTGGATTGTGAAATACGAGTATGAATGAGTCTTAGTGGTCCGTTTCGTAAATACGCTCACGTTCGTTGCGCCCAATTTGGCCTGGGGCAAGGCGCGACGAGCGAGCATCCCCCGCCAGTGGGGCTGTGACCGAGGAGCAACGCAGCCCCAGGCAAAA
>VHCZ01000124.1 GCA_016871535.1 Verrucomicrobiota bacterium | reverse complement strand
CCGAAGGGCGGCAGTTCTTTTTCGCCAGACTTCGTTGCTTGCTCCTTACAGATCCACTTCGGGATATGCTCGTCGCTCGCGCCTCGTCTGGCCGAAAAATCCCTTGCCGCGAACGTGAGCGTATTTATGAAATGGACCACTAAGCTACCTCAACGGAGAGGATACCGTCCGAGGCTTTCTGCCGCATCTTGCCTTGCCCGCGCTCACGGCAGGGCGCGCACGGGTGTTGCGCCAGGCGCTGGGAGATCTCGCAGCATGAAACTGGATTCGCGCGAAGCGACATTGGCGTCGCGTTCCGGGCGAAGAAAGTTCTCGGCCACGGCGTCCGCGAAGCGCAGGCCGCGCGGCGTCAGACGGAACCTCTCCGCCTCCTGGCTCGCCAGGTCTGTCTCGACGGCTTCCCTCATTTCCGCGGCCCATTCCTCACGGAGGTCAAATCCCGTGACGGTTTGAAACTCCTCGAACGGCCAGCCCGCGGTCATGCGCAGGCCGAACGCCGCGGTTTCACCCGCGCGGGCCAGCGGAGTGAGTTTTTCGCGCCATTCGATCGCGCGCTGGCCTCGATCCAGCCGTTCGCAATACAAGACGGTGTTCGACCAGTTCTTCGTCCGCACGCCCCCGACGTAAGCGGTCGCGCTGGGACCCAGGCCGTGGAAATCGCCGCCGCGCCAGTAGTTGACGTTGTGCCGGCAAGCTCGATCGGGGAGTTCGCTTTTGCTTCCGGCTTCGCGCCGGGCAAAGTTCGCGACCTCGTATTGTTCGTAGCCCTGGGCGGCTGCGAATTGGAGGAGTTCGTCATACATGTCGCAGGCGAGATCTTCATTCACGCTGAATCGGCCAGCCTGCAACTGGACGAACAACGGCGTATCCTCCTCGTAAATGACTTCGTAACACGAGAGGTGTTCACTCTGGAGCGCGCCGGCTTCAATCAAGGTCCGGCGCCACACGGGCAAAGTCTGGCCCGGAATGGCGAACATCAAATCGAGATTGATGTTGTCGAACCCGGCGTGGCGCAGCAGGTCGAACGATTTGAAAACGGCTTCACGGCTGTGGATTCGTCCGAGGCGATCGAGGAGCGTTTTATCCAGCGATTGGACACCGAGGGAAATGCGGTTGACGCCAACGGATTTGAGCAACCGCGCTTTCTCGGCGGATAGCGTCGCAGGATTGCATTCGACGGTCCACTCTTCCGGGGCGAGGAGATGGAAGCGTTCCAGCGCATCAATGACTCTCTCCCATTGCCGGACAGTCAGGAGAGAAGGCGTTCCACCGCCAAAGAAAATCGTGCGCGGTTTTGAACCGGCCGAAACGAGTCCGATCTCTCGGATCAGCGCACTGACGTAGCGCTCGACCAATTGAGCGTCCGGCGCGTGAGAATAGAAGGCGCAGTATTCACATTTCCGCGCGCAAAACGGCACATGGATATAGAGTCCGGTTGCGCGGCTGGGGCGTCCGTCGAGCATGGAACGTCTTAACCCGAAAACTCACGGAGCGCAACGCGCGTGATGAGGAGAATGAGGAGACACGAAAGAGCAGCGTAAACGCCAACTCAGGACCGCTGCCGCTGGACGTTTTGGGCTTTGAGCCCTTTCGTGCTTTCAATGATCTCGAAATTGACAACTTCCCCTTCGTTCAAAGTTTTGAAGCCATCGCCAAGGATGGCCGTGTGGTGAACGAATACGTCTTCACCGGTGTCTTGCGCGATGAAGCCGAATCCCTTTTTGTTGTCAAACCATTTGACTTTGCCGCTGGCCATAGGTTGGTAGCTTTAGGACAAACGGCTCTGGTTTCGAACGCTCTTGGGAAGGATCTGGAGACGGAAGAATCCGCGGGCGCTCTTGGGTTCTTGGAGGCATACGAGCCGCTGTCAGTGCTGGGAAGGATTAAAAAAACTTGAGGCCCGAAGGTCAAGGATTACTTTTCCCCGACCGAGAGGTGCAGATGTTCCCAGAGCGCGGCGGGCGCCAGCCGCAGATTCACATAGAATGGGCCGAACTCGGCAAACCGCGCGCTCACTTCGTCGAACCGCATTTCATAAACGATTTCCTTCAGCGCATCGGTTTGGTGCGCCATCAGCGTGACGCCCCACTCCCAATCATCCAGGCCTGTCGCTCCTGTGATGAGTTGCGTCACCTTGCCCGCGTGTTTGCGTCCGACCCGGGCATGGCCGGCCATGAGCTGTTTCCGCGCGGCGAAATCGAGTCGATACCAATTGTCGGAACCCGTGCGGCGCTTGCTCATGGGATAGAAGCCCATGACTTCCCAATCGGGCATTTCCGGGTACAGCCTGTAATGCTCGTATTCCGCCTGCTTTCGACGCAACTCCGATAGCCTCTTGTTGAAGGCTTCGCTCTCCGGGGAGAGTTTCTCGTGATGAATCAGGAGGTTCCGCTGATCTTCTTCGGTTGTGACGTACTCCGGAAGTTCCGTGACGCTGAGAAAACTATAGACTCGTTGCAGGGTCCCCGGTGGAAAGCAGTTCTCCAGATCCCGGTGTAATTGGCCGACCTCCCCAAGTTCGGCGGCGAGCAGAAAGAAGACCAGATCCGCCTTGCCTCCGACGTTGGTGTAAGCGGTGACACGCGGGTGCGATGCTGCGGAATTCTTTGCGCAAAGCGCTTCCAGGCGGGAAAGAACCTCCTTCGACTGGCCCGAAGCCAACTGGCTCCAACGGACTCGGTCCACATTGTAGAACAGGTGCATTACATGAATGCCTTTGGTCAGTTTGACGGCTGGAATTGTCATGGAGAGGTATCGAATTGGTTTGGCAAAACAGGGGAGAACTTCACTCGATCTCCAGAACTTGATTCAAAAGTTCGGGGAGTTGCTGGAGCAATCCGCTCTCGACCGCCACCAAGTTTGCGCCGGCCTTATGGGCGGCAGTCTGCAATTCTCCATCCCGCTGAGGTCCAAAAGCGAGGATAGGGATGTGCGAGGTTTGCGCGTCCTGCCTGACGGAGGCAATAAGTTGGCAGACATCGGTAGTTCGATACCCCAGGTCCATAAGCACCAGAAAAGGCCTTTCCCGGATTGCGAGTGGCACCAAGTTCTTTCCTTCATGGGTCACTTCTACACGGTATCCCATTTCCTGGAGACGGTTGACTAACTGATTGACTAACAACAAATTCTCACTGAGACAGATCGCCAGCGGCTTGGTCATACGGACAGAAATTGGAGTGGCCTTCGATAATTTGCAAAGGGATTTGAGCAGGATTTGAGGCTTGACGCCCAAAAGGGTCGATCTTATGTTCAGTTCAAGTCAAGATTTTATTGCTGGGTTGCCAGCGGATGGAAGTCGGAGATAATTCTACCGACTTTTTTATTCCCCACAGGGGAAGCAAACTATGAACGCCGAATTCTTAGCCGTTATCGAGTTCTGGGAGCGCGAAAAAGGTATCCGCAAGGATGTCCTTATCGCGGCTGTCGAAGAGGCGTTGCTCTCCGCGGCAAAGAAAGCTGTCGGCCCCGCACGCGAGCTGCGATGCGTGATCGATCCTAAGTCCGGGGATATCAAGGCGTTTGCGAAACTGGTGGTCTCCGATAAAGTCATTTCCAAGCACGACCAACTCTCGCTTTTTGATGCCCGCCGACTCAAATCGGACGTCCAGTTGGGGGAAGAATTGGAAGTGGAGGTAACTCCGGCGGATTTTGGGCGAATCGCCTCCCAAAATGCCAAACAAGCACTGATGCAGCACATCCGCCGGGCTGAGAAGGAGTTGATATACACTGAGTTCAAGGATAGGACCGGGGACATTGTCAGCGGCACCGTCCGACGGTTCGAGCGATCAGACGTTAGTGTGGACCTGGGCAAGTTTGAGGCGCTTCTGCCAAACAGGGAGCGTGTTCCGACCGAGGAATATCAAGTCGGTGAACGGATCCGTTGCTATGTAAAGGCTGTTGAGAACGGCATGCACGGTCCGGAAATCATCCTGTCACGGGCTGATCCGAATTTCGTCATTAAGTTGTTCCAGCTTGAGGTTTCTGAAATCAGCGACGGAACCATTGAGATCAAGGGTATCGCACGTGAACCTGGATTCCGGACCAAACTGGCGGTTTACTCACGAGACGATAAGGTGGACCCTGTCGGGGCTTGCGTGGGACTGCGGGGTCAGCGCGTGAAGAACATTGTTCGCGAACTGAACAATGAGAAGGTGGATATCATTAGGTGGGATCCCAACATCAAAACCTACATCACGAACGCATTGAACCCGGCCAAGCTCAAAGCGTTCGAGGTGGATGAAGCCAACCGCCGGGTCAAAGTATTGGTGAGCGAAGACCAGCTTTCATTGGCCATCGGGAAACGCGGCCAGAACGCGCGGTTGACCTCCAAGCTTACTGGCTGGCACGTGGACATCGAAGCTGAACCGGTCGTGACGATGGGTTTCGAGGAAAAAGTCGCTCAAGCCGTCGAAGCCGTCGCCTCGATTCCCGGCCTTACTCGAGAGCAGGCCGACGTGCTTGTGCACCATGGCTTGAAGAGCCTGGAAGATTTGCTCCAAGCTGAGGTGAGCGACTTGCTGGAAATCCCGGAACTGGCGGAGCAGGCTGAGGCTATTGTTGAGGCCGTGAAAGCCGAGGCCGCGCGGCGGGTTCACAGCGTAGGCGAAACGTCGGTTGCGTAGGAATCAGAATGGACTTTTGGAAGGCCATCGTCGTCATGTTAGGCGCATGAAGACTTTTTGGCTCATGCAGGCGCAGAGAAGAGATTATGCCCGTTCGTATTTACGACATTGCAAAGAAGCTCGGTATCGAAAGCAAGGAAGTCCTTGCCAAGGCCAGAGCTCTGGGCATAACCACCGCCAAGGTTCCTTCCAGCTCCCTCGATAAGATCACTGCCGAATATCTCGAGCAGCAGATCGGTCGGCCTGCTGCCCCTCCTCCTGCACCTGCGCCAGTTGTCCAGCCTGAGCCCGTCATAATTGTCGCTGCTCCTCCTCCCCCGGAACCGCCGCCGCCAGCCGTGGTCGTCTCACCCGCTGTCGTGCCTGCGCTCGCTCAGGCAACTGAGGCGCCAGTCATGCTTCAAGCTCCCGCGATCGCTGTGGACGTTCTGAAGCCTGTCGAAACAGAAGCCCTGTCGAAGGGAGTCGAAATCGTGCCGGCGGAAAGTGTGCCTCCACCGGTGGCTGAAGCTCCACAGCCGCCGCCTTCTCCGCCCGCACCTCGAATTGGCGACAAAGTGGGGTTCATCAAACTTCCGCCAAAGGCTCCAGAACGTTCGCCGGTTCCGAAACTTTCCCCGCGCCCGACAAATCGGCTCGACACGGGACGGGATAGACCGGAGCTTCGCCCTTCGCGCGGCGTTCAGTCCCCCATAGTCCGGCAGCCGGGCGGTCCTGGAGTCCGGCCTTCCGTTCCCGTAACCCAGCGAACTGAGCAACCGAAAGCGCCTCCCGCCAGTGAGCCGAAATTCGTTCCACCGACGACGGGGGAATTGATCACACTGAAGCCGCCGATCATCGTCCGCGATTTGGCCGAGCAACTAAAGAAGAAGCCGTTCCAACTGATCGGCGATTTGATGCAGTGGAATGTGTTCGCCACGGTCAATCAGGCGATTGATGAAATCTACGCCCAGCGTCTGTGCGCCAAGTACGGCTACCGGTTTGAAGTCGAAAAGCGGGAGCGCGGCGCCGGAGTCGTTCATGCGCCGGTCAAGAAGGTCGAACTGGATGTCGATGACAAACCGGAAGATCTGGTTTCGCGTCCTCCCGTCGTCACGATCATGGGGCATGTCGATCATGGCAAGACGACATTGTTGGACATGATTCGGAAAACGAACGTGGCCGCCGGTGAAGCGGGCGGCATCACCCAGCACATCGGCGCCTACACGATTTTAATCCCACATCCTGAGCGCCCGAAGGAGATGAAGCAGATCACCTTTCTGGATACTCCCGGACATGCTGCCTTCAGCTCCATGCGCGCCCGGGGCGCGAATGTCACGGATATCGTCGTGCTCGTCGTCGCCGCTAACGATGGCGTCATGCCCCAGACACTCGAGGCTCTGAGTCACGCCCGCGAGGCTAAGGTTCCTATCTTGGTTGCGGTCAACAAGTGCGACCATCCCAACGCGAATGTGCTCAAGCCTCGCCAGCAGTTGCAGGAAAAGGGGCTGGTCTCGGACGAGTGGGGCGGCGACACGATCTTTTGCGATCTCTCGGCCTTGACTGGCAAAGGAGTTGACAAGCTCCTCGAGATGATCGTTTTTCAAGCTGATCTTCTGGAACTGAAGGCCAATCCAAATCGGCGCGCCAAAGGCAACGTCATTGAATCCGGCCTCGAACCCGGCGGTCCCACCGCAACCGTGCTTGTGAGAAAAGGAACGCTTCGGGTGGGAGAGACCGTCATTTGCGGCCAGTTCTATGGCAAAGTCAGAGCGTTAATCAACGAGGAGGGCAAACGCTTGAAGGAGGCCGGACCTTCTGTAGCCGTGAAATTGCTCGGATTGAACGGCGTGCCGGAAGCCGGACTTGAGTTCAGCGTGGTCGAGAATGAGAAGTCCGCTCGAACCCTGGCCGAGGAGCGTGCGGAAGCCGAACGCAGCCAGGACAAGGAGCGCCGGCCGAAAATGACGCTGGAGAATCTTTTCGATACGCTCGCCGCCGAAACCTCCAAAGTGCTCAAAGTCGTGGTGAAGGCCGACACTCAGGGATCCGTGGAGGCCATCGTCGAGGCTTTGAGGAAGATTGAATCGTCTAAGGTGTCACTGGAGATCATTCATAGCGCGGTCGGCACCGTCACGGAATCGGATGTTCTCCTCGCTTCGGCTTCCAGGGCCATCATTCTCGGTTTCCACACGCGGATCGATAACGGCGTTTCCGACGTCGCCAAACGCGAGGGCGTGCAAATCAAGCTTTACGCAATCATTTACGAATTGATCGACCAGGTTAAGGAAGCCATGGCGGGCCTCCTCGATCCGTTGGTCAAAGAAGTGGTCATCGGCGCGGCGGATGTCCGCAAGATTTTCACGCTTTCGAAAGGCGGGAATGTGGCCGGGTGCGTCGTGGCCAATGGCCGGATTGTCAAAGGCAAGGTCCGCGTCAAGCGCCGCAACAATCTCGTCTATGAAGGCGTCACCCAGTCGCTCCGGCGTTTCCAGGACGAAGTCAACGAAGTGCGCGCCGGGATGGAGTGCGGCATCCGCTTGGACGGCTACAACGATTTTCAGGCGGGGGACGTCATTGAGTCCTACACCTTCGAAAAAGTGCCGCAAAAACTTTAAGCCCTTTCCGATGTCCAGCCATGTCTTCTCTCCGAATCGAACGCGTGCGGGAGCTTTTGAAGCGCCAACTGGGCGAGGTCATTCGCCGCGAACTGCCCTTGAGTGAAGTCGGAATGCTGACGGTCAACGACGTGGAGGTAACGCGCGATCTCCAATCCGCCACCGTTTATGTGGGCTTCGTCGGCAGCGAAGAACAGAGGAAGAAAGGCCTCGATCTGCTCCAGAAAGAGCGCAAACGCATCCAGGGTTTGGTGGCCCGCGCCGTCGTTCTGAAATACACTCCGCTGCTCCGGTTTGTCCTGGATGATTCGGTCCCGCGCGGAAATCGCGTCCTGCAAATCCTCGACGAACTCGAACGGTCGTCCCTGCCTCATGAAGGCCCACCCCAAGATCGTTGATCGCATACTGGAGGGGATTCGAGACAGCCGGACGGTTTGCGTCGTCGGCCACATCCGCCCGGACGGCGATTGCATCGGCTCCCAACTCGGCCTGACGCTCGCTCTTCACAATGAGGGCAAGGAGGTCGTTTGCTGGAACCAGGATCGCCTTCCGCAAAAGCTGCTCTTTCTCGACCCGCAAAAACGGGTCCAGCCGCCGGAAAAAGGCCTGCAGTTTGATTGTGTCATCGCCACGGACTGCGCCAGCTTCGAACGGCTCGGCGCCGTCGGCGACTGCATCAAAAAAAGAAAGCTCTTCATCAACATCGACCATCACGAAAGCAACACGCGCTACGGCGACTTGAATTGGGTCTCCGCGAAAGCGCCTTCGACCGGGGAATTGATCTACCACCTGCTGCGTGCCGCCAATTGGCCGATTACGCCGGCTATCAGTGACTGTTTGTTCACGGCCGTGTCCACCGACACCGGTTCGTTTCAATATCCCACCACGCGCCCCGCCACCTATCACGTCGCCGCGGAATTAGTCAAACGCGGCGCGAACCTGGCGAAGATTTGCGATGAAGTCTATCAATCGTTTCCGCTGCCTCGCGTCCGCTTGCTGAAGCTGCTTTATAACCGCTTTCGCCTCACCCACGAAAACCGGATCGCTTATTTCTGGCTCAAGAAAGCCGATTACGCTCGCACCGGCGCGGACCCGATGGATTCCGAAGGTTTGATCGACCATATTCGCGCCATTGAACCCGTGGTCGTCGCATGCGTGTTCGAGGAGATTGAGCCCGAACTCACGCGCATCAGCCTTCGATCCAAGAGTGATCACGTGAACGTCAACGACATCGCCAGCCAGTTCGGCGGCGGCGGACACCAGGCGGCGGCGGGTGCGCGGATTCCAGGGCGGCCGCTCTCGGTACAGCGGCAAGTGATCTCCGCCATCAAGAAAGCGCTGAATTCGAAACATTAAGCATGGAAGTCTTCGAAGCCATCGATGGCGCGCTGCTCATCGACAAACCGGCGGGCCCGACCTCTCACGATGTCGTCGAGGCGGTGCGCCGGCGATTCAAGATCAAGAAGGTCGGGCATTGCGGCACGCTCGACCCGAATGCCACCGGACTGTTGGTGCTGGTTCTCGGCCGCGCCACGCGGCTCTCGGAGAAGTTGATGTCAGCCGACAAAGAATACGCCGGGACCATCAAATTCGGGGAAACCACGGACAGCCACGACGCGGACGGCGAAATGACCGCGTCAATGCCCGTGCCGCCGCTGACGGTCGAGCAGTTGAACGACCTGGCGGCCACGTTTGTCGGAGATCACCTGCAAACGCCGCCGATGGTGTCCGCGATCAAGAAGGACGGCGTTCCGCTCTACAAACTCGCCCGGAAAGGAGTCGAGGTCGAACGCAAGCCGCGGCTCGTGCACATCTACGGTTTCCGCTTTGAGAAATACCAAGAACCCATCGGCCAATTTCATGTTGCGTGCACGAAGGGAACCTACGTGCGCACGCTGGCTCATGATCTCGGCCAGAAGATCGGCTGCGGAGCGCACCTGGCCACCTTGCGGCGACTGGTCTCCGGGATTTTTGATGTCGCGAATGCGTTGCCTCTGGAGGAAGCCTTGAAGTTGTCCGAGGCTCAGCTTGAAGAGCGCGTCATTCCGTTTCTCAAGCTGGCAGCGGGGCAGTAATCAGTGTTCAGTAATCAGTTGTCAGTGGTCAGTGGTCAGTGGGAAACGAAAACTTCTCCTCTGGCAACTGACAACTGGCAACTGGCAACTGGCAACTGGCAACTGGATGAAAACAATAGCCGCCCCAGCCGAACTCGATGCAACGAGCCACAAGGTCTGTCTCGCGATCGGCGTGTTCGATGGCGTTCATCTGGGCCATCAGCAAGTCATCCGGCAAACCGTGAGCGACGCGCAGCGTCACGGAGCGATCTCGGTGGTGATCACCTTTGACCGGCACCCCAATTCCGTCGTCGCGCCGGAGCGAACTCCGCCGCTCATTTATTCCCTTCCGCAGAAAATCCGCGTGATTGCCTCCCTTGGCGCCGAGGCGACGTACCTCATCCCATTCGATCGCGCGTTCAGCGAACAATCCGGAGAAACCTTCGTTCGCGGATTGGCGCAGGGGTTCCGGCAGATTCACAGCATTTGTGTGGGGAGCAACTTTACTTTCGGCCACCGGCGCAGCGCCAATGTCGCTTTGCTGAAAGCCCTCGGCCAGGAACTGAATTTCGTCGTCCACGGCCTGGCGGCGGTTTCGCTGGATGGCAAGATCGTGAGCAGCACGCGGATTCGCGAGGCCATCCAAAACGGGAATCTGGATGCCGCAAGCCAGATGCTGGGCCGAGCCTACTCGGTCGCGGGAACCGTCAGGCGCGGAGATCAGCTTGGGCGGCAGCTTGGTTTTCCCACGGCGAATCTGGATGTCGCCGATCTCGCTCTGCCACCGGACGGAGTTTATGCCGTCCATGCTCGAATGCAGAATTCCGCGCATCGAGCAGTCGTGAATATGGGCCACCGACCAACCGTGCAATCCTCCGAGCTCCGGAAACGCTTTGAAGTGCATCTCCTGGATTTTGACGCTGATCTGTACGGAGAGGAGATCGAAGTCACTTTCGTGGAGAAGCTGCGGGACGAACAAAGATTTCCGTCCTTCGATGCGCTCAAAGAACAGATCGCGCTGGATGTCGCGGCGGCACGCCAGCTTTTCGGCTGAAAATAGTCTGGAATCCATGAACCGCGAGACGGTCATAGCCAGGCATTACACCACGCAGGAACTTATTCAGATCCGCGTGCAAGACGGAATCATCGCGGCCCTCGAAACGGCGCCTGCGGCCGCTGCCGACGACTTGTGGATCGCTCCGGCGCTGGTCGATCTTCAAATCAACGGCTACGCCGGCGTAGATTTCCAGAGCGACAATCTGAGCCTCGATGAATTGACTCGAGCCGCGCGCGAACTGCGAGCCGCGGCCTGCACCCGATTCTTCTTCACCCTCATAACCGATCATTGGTCGAAACTGCTCGAACGGTTCCGTCGCGCTCGCGCGCTGCGGGAGCAATCACGCGAGTTGCAGGATGCCATCGCCGGCTGGCACATCGAGGGGCCGTTTTTGTCGCCGGTCTCCGGCTTCTGCGGCGCGCACAATCCTGCTTGCATGATCGACCCAACACCGGCGCACATTAAAGAACTCCGCGCGGTTGCCGGCGGCGATCCTTTGCTCATCACCGTCGCGCCCGAACGCGGCGGAGCCATCGACGCGATCACCGCAGCGGTGTCCCTCGGGATTACGGTCAGCCTTGGGCACACGAATGCGCCCGTCGAAGTGCTGCGCGAGGCGGTCAAGGCTGGCGCGACGGGCTTCACGCACCTGGCCAACGGCTGTCCGAAGGACCTGGATCGGCACGACAACATTCTTTGGCGCGTGTTCGAGACTCCGGGGTTGACCGTGAGTTTGATTCCGGACCGCATCCACGTTTCGCCGATGCTCTTCCGGTTGGTGCACCGGGTCCTCAAATCCGAGGCGATCTACTACACGACCGACGCCATGTCCGCCGCGGGCGCTCCGCCAGGGCGCTACAAGATCGGGCAACTGGAACTGGAAGTGGGAGCCGACCAAATCGTGCGCCTTCCTGGCAAGCCTAACTTCGCCGGCTCGGCCTTGAGGCCCATCGAAGGCGTGTTCCGCGCCGCGCAAATGCTGGGTCGGCCCTGGCAAGACGTGTGGGATGGATTATCGACGCGCGCGGCGCATTTTATGAGGCTATCTTCCGGCATTGCCGTGGGAGAGCGCGCTCACTTCTGCCTGATCAGGGCGCGGCAAGACGAACTGATCGAACTAGGAACATGAGTCTTCCCATGAACCGGAGCGCCGATCTCTGATCCGGCGCGATGACAAGGCGTCGCCGAAACCCGCCGGGTCGGAGACCGGCGCTCCGCGTGCCCGGTTCATGGGTCGTGTGCATGGTTCTGAGACCAAGGAAACTTCCCATGAACGATTCCTCCAGACTGCGGCCTTTAGGCGCCTTTAGGCCGCTTCAATGCTCGACTGCGGAGATTGTGCGGAAGCAGCCTGAAGGCTGCGGTCCGCATTGCCGCAGTCGTCCATCGCGACGAATGGCTCGACCGCTCCAAGGGCGTGAAAAAGTCCGGCGCTCGCCTCACCTCCATCACGATGCTTAGCGGGAAGACTTATGCGGGAAAAATGTTCATCGACGCCACCTACGAAGGCGATTTGATGGCCGCGGCAGGAGTCGATTATCACGTCGGCCGCGAAGCCAATTCGGCCTATGGAGAGCAATGGAACGGCGTGCAGACGGGCGTGCTGCATCACCGCCATCATTTAGGAGTGCTCAAAGAAAGGATCAGCCCCTACGTCGTGCCCGGCGATCCGGCGTCGGGCGTGTTGCCTCGCGTCAGCACCAATTCGCCCGGCGTTTACGGCCAGGGCGACAAAAGGGTGCAGGCTTACTGCTATCGCATGTGCCTCACCGATCACCCGGACAACCGCATTCCGTTTCCGAAACCGGACGGCTACGACGCAAAGCAGTACGAATTGCTGTTGCGCATTTTTGCCGCCGGCTGGCGCGAGACGTTCCAGAAATTCGACGTTTTTGCCGAAGAAGGCGCAGTGCGAAAATCTTCTGGTGCCCGTTTGCGTCTCCGCCTCGCACATTGCGTTCGGCAGCATCCGCGTGGAACTGGTCTTCATGATCCTTGGCCAGTCCGCTGCCACGGCCGCGGCGATGGCCATCGACGCGGGACTCGCCATTCAAGAGGTGCCTTACTCAAGGCTGCGCGAACGGTTGCTTGCCGCTGGACAGGTCCTGAATTGATTTTCGAGCCGACCACCTGCGCGCAAGCCGAACACAGAGTGGCGGCAGGACTATGGCCATGAGAGCAAGGGCGATGAGGGGAAGCTGCTGCGCGCGCGCGGTGGCCCGTATCGGTTTCATGATGGCGGGCACGATTCCCTTCTCGACGAGGAGCGAAGAGATTTCACTGCGAGCAATAGTGTCGGGATGGCCGGCGTTCGCCGCCGCGGTCTTGAGCTCCTGAAGAATGGCGTAGTAAATTCGGTCAGCTCCCCAGCCTTTCAGCTCGCTCGCCGCCTTCTTTTCCACGACCAACCGGCCCAGGCCTTTGAGGAACTGGTGCAGGAGCTTTTCACCTAACCCGCCTTTGAGTTGAGGCGCGAGCCTCAGTGTCGATTGTTCGACCTTCGCGACGAGGTTGGTGACCTCTCCTTTGATGCTGGCGATCTGTTGCAGGAACTCTTCGGCGTGCAATTCCCATTTTCCGGCGCGGAACTCTGCGAGTTTCGACGACAGCTCAACGTCGTTTGTCATTGTTGAAAACTGAGGCCGAACCTGCACCCAGGCCATGGCGTCTGCGATCGCGTCGCCAATCTTCGGAAATACGTCGGTTGCCAACTGGCTCCTGGACAGCACTCGCTCGCTTCCGGCAATTGCGCCACTCCAGAATCCGGCCAGTCCGAAGAGCGCGCCTGATATGACGGTGGCGAGCGCGAAGAGCGTCCAGCGAAGCGCTCGCGCGAATCGCCAGGAAATTTCATACCACTGCAAACGCCAGAATACCGCGCAGGCCACTGCCGCAACCGCAATCCCGATCGCCGCGCCAAGAAGCGTCCATTTGACCATGTCAAAAATAAAACCGGTGGCCTGGGACCGTCCGAACTCGCGAAGAATGAGAGCCACCCAATTCGATTGAGAGTCCGCGGCCGGCGGAGCGCTCACCGCTGCCAGCAGGATCGGGGAGATTGGGGGCACGTGTTGAAAGTACCTCGCTGCGAATGCAATGTCAGCAGGCTTCCTGCGCTCCGACCTCTCGTTGCCCCCGATTGTCGGAAGGCATGACAGCGGCCGCAAATGCCTTCTTCCCATCCCATGAACCGTCCCCGGACCGTGGCCTTCAGGCCGCTTCAGCGCCGAACTCCAGAGCGGGGCCGGAAGCAGCCTGAAGGCTGCGGTCCGCACGGTTTTCGGTTCATGGGAAGCGTTGGTGTGGGTCACTCCCTTCTCCATCCGTGTGATCCGTGTAATCCGTGGTCAATTTGGTTGCGTTAGCCGTGCTGGAATCTTTGCGCTCTTTGCGGTTAGTCTGGTTTTCTCATGATGAAAACCCTCAACATGCTGACCTGTTTCCGACGGGCCATCTTTGTTTCGTTGGCCGCCGTGGCTGTGTCTTTAGCCGCTGAAGCGCAACCCAACCCCGCCAACCCCATTTCCGTCGGTTCGCGCCTGGAGTTGTTTGTGGACGATCTGCTCATCGGCCAACTCAAAGGCTGCTCCCTCAAACTCCACGAGCCGCGGCCAGCCAACGTCGCACTGCGTTTCGACGCGCCGTGGGAAGGTTCCTTCTGCGGCTACGTCACGGTGCTGCAAGACGGCGATCGCTTCCGGTGTTACTATCGAGGCAATCCGATCGCCGGACGCGACGGCTCGAACACCGAGGTCACGTGCTACGCTGAAAGCCGAGACGGCATCACGTTCACCAAACCGGCGCTCGGTCTGTTCGAGGTCCAGGGCACCCGCAGCAACAACGTCGTGCTCGCCGGTCAGCCGCCATTCTCGCATAACTTCGCGCCATTTCTGGACGCGCGGCCTGGCGTGCCGCCCGAGGAACGTTTCAAGGCGCTGGCCGGCACCTCCGCGAGCGGACTGCATGGTTTCGTCTCCGGCGACGGCCTTCGCTGGCGTCGCTGGCGCGAGCAGGCCTTGATCACCAAAGGCGCGTTCGACTCGCAGAACGTCGCGTTCTGGTCTGCCAGCGAACAGAGCTACGTGCTCTACCTGCGCACGTGGACCGGCGGCGGTTTCCGCGACTTCCGCACCATCAGCCGCGCCACTTCGACCGATTTCTTCGACTGGACCGAGCCGGTGGAAATGAGTTTCGGCGACACGCCGCGCGAACATCTTTACACAAGCCAGACTCACCCGTATTTCCGCGCGCCACAGATTTACCTCGCCACGCCCATGCGCTTTGTCCCGGGTCGCCGCGTGCTTACGGACGAACAGGCTCGCGCTCTTGGCGTGAATCCTGGCTATGCGAGCGACACGGCGGAAGCGGTCTTCATGACCACACGCGGTGCGAATCGATACACGCGGACTTTCATGGAAGGCTTTATCCGGCCCGGACTCGACCCTGGCAACTGGGCCTCGCGTGCGGGCCTCACCGCGCTCGGCGTCATTCCGACGAGTCCGATCGAGATGTCGCTCTACAAGCAGGCCCACTACGCCCAGCCGAGCTGTCACCTCGTCCGTTACACCCTGCGCACGGATGGTTTTGTTTCAGTGAACGCTCCGTTCAACGGCGGCGAATTTATCACCAGGCCGCTGACCTTCACGGGCAGCGAGCTCGTCTTGAACTTCAGCACCGGCGCCGCCGGCGGCTTGCGGGTTGAACTGCAGAACGCCGCCGGCGAACCTTTGCCCGGCTTCACGATCAACGATGCCATCGAACAAGCCGGCGACCAGATCGACCGCGTGGTGACGTGGAAGAATGGCCGCGACGTCAGCCCCTTCGCCGGCCAACCCCTGAAGCTGCGCTTCGTGATGAAAGACGCGGACCTTTTTTCGCTCCGCTTTCGGTGATCGAATGTCTTTGCGTAATCGTCGAAATCTGTAATGAATCGTTTTGCTCGTCTGTTCGCGATTCTCTTCATCCCGCCGCTCGTGGCGGCGATTGTCACGCCGCTTTCAATCCAGGAATTGACGACCCGGGCTGAGTTGATCGTGCATGGGCAAGTGTTGAACAAGAACTGCCGGCGCGATTCGGCAGGCCGCCTCTACACTCGGATTGAACTAAAGATCCGCGAAGCATGGAAAGGAACTGCGCCCTCAAATCCGTTGATCCTCGTGCATGGGGGCGGGACCCTTGGAGAGGAACGCGTCGAGATTCCCGGTCAGGTCGAGTACTCCGTCGGCGAGGAGGTCGTAGTTTTTCTAGTTTTGAACCCGCGCGGCGAAGCCGTCACAGTTGGATTGGCTCAAGGCAAATTTCACGTGTCGAAAGACGGAGTGAGCGGCGAACTCCTGGTCCGAAATCCATTTCACGGAACCGGCGGCAACACAGTCACCCCGAACTCGGCCGAACGCGGGCAAATCTCTTTCCCTCTCACACTTTCCGCACTCAAGGCCCAGGTAGCCGGCAAGGACGACTGAGGTTTAATTGCTGCGTCTTGATCGGAGAGAATCGAGAAACGCAGCCCCAATTTTGCTTGCTGGCCTGCGCGCGGAAAGCGTAGTAATCTCCCGATAGTGACGAAGCCAGTTTAGCTCAGTGGTAGAGCAACGGTTTTGTAAACCGTAGGTCGTCGGTTCAAATCCGACAACTGGCTCCAATTCATAGAGGAGTTACACGAGTAATGCGGGTGCGGAATCCACCGCGAGCTGCGCTTTTTCTAACAACATATCCTAAATTCTAACATGGGAGGTCATGAAAAGGAAAAGTGCCGCAGTTTTGGCGAAGCGTGGGAACATCTCGGTTCGGATTTACCCCTACCAGAAAAACAACGCGACCTACTACAACGTGGCGGATTATTCGTCGTGGCAAACGGATCGTCGTCGGTTTCTCCGATCTCGAAAATGCTAAATGCGAAGCAACGAATCTCGCCGAATGGCTGGCGCCGTTCGCGAAGCCGCACGGCCCGGTTTGGCCCCATGCCCACGACAGCTTTTACGACGCCCAGCAGGACCGGGCTGTCTCCGGTGCGGTTCGCGCGCCTGATCAAGCGCATCTATCGAATCACGCCCGGCCAGCTTATCAACAAAACCCGTCTGGGAATCGCGTCGCAAACTCTCATCGAGACGCCCCTACCAGTTATTGAAGTGGCGCATGCGTGCGGTTTTTACGACCAAAGCGCCTTTGCCCGCGCATTCAAGCGGCGGCGACCGGTTTGACTCCCACCGAATTCCGGCAACGGCAAGCAAAGTGACTCCGAGAATTTATTTGCAGTCGGGGTGAATCCGGATAACTTTCGCGAGGTTTTGTCCGGTGGTGTAACGGTAGCACAAGGCCCTTTGGAGGCTTTTGTCATGGTTCGAATCCATGCCGGACAGCCAGTTTTCCTGAGGAAAATGAGGGTGTTTGAGAATCAGACACAGACTTGGCACAAAAAGAGGCTGAATCGGAACAGCGGAAAGTGAAGTTCCCGCAAATCATCCGGCATCGCCGGGCCGAAGCCACGATCTACGGCAAGAGTCCCAAATACCCACGCTATCGCCTGGCCTATTACGTGGCCGGTCAACGCCGGCTCCACACCTTCCGCACCTACAGCGAAGCCAAAGCCGAGGCCGAGCGCAAGGTTCGGGAACTGGCCAGCGGTTCCCAGGCCGCCGCATTGACTGGCGAGCAATCCCGCGACGCCCTGGCCGCGCTCGAACGCCTTGAATCTTTTCGGCAGACCATGGGCAAGCGTGTCTCTCTGCTGGCCGCCGTGTCGGAGTTTGTCGAGGCGGCAGGGAAACTCAACGGGCTTACGCTGGCCGAATGCGTCGAGCGGTATCTGAGCGCAGTGGTAACCGTAAAGCGGAAGGACGTTTCACAAGCTGCCGAGGAATTCATTGAAAACCGCAAACACAAGACCGAAGCCAAAGACGGAAAGCGCCCGCAGCTTTCGAGCGGGTATCATTACATGGTGTCCCTGTGGCTGCGAGAGTTCGCTCAGACATTTCCGAACACCGTTGTTTGCGACCTGACCAAAGAGCACCTGAATGCCTACATGGGACAGCACGCCAACGTCGCGCCAAAGACCCGGAACGAACGGCGCAACGTGGTTCGGATGTTCCTGAAATGGTGCGCGCGGCAAGACTACCTGACGTCAAATCATCGTTTGCTCGAGGCTGATGGCATGACACTCGAAAAAGCCGATCCTGAAGAGATTGAGTTTTACACAGCTAAAGAGTTGCGCGCGTTGCTGGAGAACGCGGACGCCGATCTACGGCCGGTCATCGCCATGTGCGCCTTAGTGGTCCATTTCATAAATACGCTCACGTTCGCGGCAAGGGATTTTTCGGCCAGACGAGGCGCGAGCGACGAGCATATCCCGAAGTGGATCTGTAAGGAGCAAGCAACGAAGTCTGGCGAAAAAGAACTGCCGCCCTTCGG
>VHCZ01000123.1 GCA_016871535.1 Verrucomicrobiota bacterium | reverse complement strand
GTCGCGGAGGGCAAGACCTTCTGGCATCCGAAACGTAACCTGGAGCAATCCGGCGCCACTTTCGGACGTCCCGCAGATGGTTGGAGACAGAATGGCCGGAAGACCAAACGCAGCAATCAGGGAGATCGGCTTGGGAGCCACGGAGTTCATGCCGCTCGGAGGCCGAAGAGCCGCCCAAGACGAAGTCAGAGCACCCATAGTAGCGATGAAGCGAGTAATGATCGTGGAGGGAAGGGAGTGCAGGAAGATGGAAGGAAGCTGGCCCGAACGACAGGCCATAAACCGCTGCGAGTGCCTGCGCGGGCTGTGCCGCAGGGGAGTCAGCCAAGCGATGAGTTGGTTGAGACTGTTGAACGGAAGGCGGCCTTGGAGACCGCACGAAAGGTGCGCTCTCTCTCGTCGAGACCCCATCAACCGGAGAGCCGGATGCGGGAAATCCGCCCGTCCGGTTCGGAGGGAGGGGTGACGCTCGTGTGTCATCCCTACTCCTATCTTGCGCGCGATTCTTGAATCAGCCGTGACAGCCCTCAAGACCGACATGATCACGGTTGCTCACCTTTGCGGCGCGTGCTGTGATCACCGAGGACAGATTGGAGGTGCTCGTCGCTCGAAAGCTGGCTTTCAGGGCGCAAGAAAGGTATCCCCTCATGGGGATCGCTCCTGCCGAGCCGATGTCATTGAAGAGAAGCTCCGCAGGAGCGTCGCTCCACCGTCGTTAACTGGGGCGCCAAGAAGTCCTTTTCGCGCTTGCGTTCAACTCTGTGCTTTGCCACGTTTTCGGCCCGCGCGTCCAATCGGAACAAGAGTCCGCGCCCTAATTTCAATTGCAGCCCATGTCAGAAGAAGTCCTCTGGTACGTCGCTCACACGAGACCGCGTTGTGAGAAGAAACTCACGCAATATTGCCAACGGGAAGGATTCGACGTCACCCTCCCGCTGTTCCGCCACGTCCGAAAGTATCGCGGGAAGACCGTGACTTTCGAGAAACCGCTTTTTCCCGGCTACGTCTTTCTCAAACTTCTGCCGAATCATTCCCGGAAAGTCTATCAGAGCGATTACGTGGCCAATCTCCTCGACGTGCCCGATCAAAAGACCTTTGCCGAGCAACTCGGCGACATTCTCCGCGCGCTGGACACCAACCTGGAAGTGTGCCTGGCGCCCCACATCACGGAAGGATCCCGGGTGAAGGTCAAATCCGGCCCGTTGCGAGGCATGGAAGGTTTTGTCGAAAAACGGTCCGGCCAGGTGCTGGTTGTGCTCCGCCTCGATTTCATTCGCCAGGCTGCCGCGGTCAAGATTGAGGCTGGCAATTTGGAATTGATCTAATCGCGAACTTCATTCAATCACGCCGCCGCCCAGGCAGATGTCGCCTTCGTAGAAGATGGCCGACTGGCCAGGGGCGATGCCCTGGTCTTTGTTCCGCAGCGTGACTTGCCAGCGGCCTTCTCCGAGCGGATGAATCTCGCAATCCTCCAGGTGCGGGCTGTGGCGGACTTTGGTTTGAAGCGCGGCGACCGCCGGTTCTCCAGCGATCCAATGCACCGGGCCAACTGTGAATTTTTCCCGCGCGTGGGTGAGATAACTATCCGAGCGCGAGATGAAAACCTGATTGGTCTCAATGTCCTTCTTGACCACGTACCAGGGCCCGCCGCCCAGGCCCAGTCCTTTACGCTGGCCCACGGTGTAAAACCAATAGCCTTTGTGCTCGGCCAATTTCCGGCCTGTTCCCAGTTCGATCACATCGCCGACGCGCTCGCCCAGGTGATAGCGGATGAATTCCGGATATTTGATTTTTCCGAGGAAGCAAATGCCCTGGCTGTCTTTGCGATCCCGGTTCGGCAAGTCGAATTGCTCCGCAAGTTTCCGGACCTGGCGCTTGGTCAAATGCCCAATCGGAAACCAAAGGCGGCCAAGCTGGCTCTGGTTCAGCGCGTAAAGGAAATAAGTCTGGTCTTTGACGGGATCGGGTGAGCGCTTCAGAAGAAACCTGCCTGCACGCGCCTCGACCTGCGCGTAGTGGCCGGTGACAACTTTGTCGAAACTCGGATCGATGCGGTCGAAGAACAGGCCGAACTTGATTTGCTGGTTGCACAAGATGTCCGGGCTGGGCGTGCGCCCGGCGCGAAGTTCCTTCACCACGTGCGAGACGATCCGTTCTTGATACTCGCTTTGGAACGGGACGACTTCGAGCGGCACCTGGGCTTGATCGCAGACGGCGCGGGCGAACTTCAGATCGTCCTCCCACGGGCAACTCCCCAGGTAGGACAGTTCGTCTTCCAACCAGATTTTCAGGTAAAAGGCGGTGATGTCCCGGTAGCCCTCTCGTTTCGCCAGTTGAAGCGCCACGGAACTGTCCACACCGCCTGATAGCAGCACTGCGATTTTCATGACTGCGCCAGTGGACAAAATATAGCAGGAGGAAACGGAGGAAACAGAGCTAAAGTAATCCCCAGTTAATGACGGTGGGGCGAGACTCCTCCGAGCCAATGCCATTGAGGAAAGGCTCGGCAGGAAGTCCTCGCCCTGCCTGATTTGAGGGAGACCGGCCAGGAGTCCCCTGCTTCGCGCTAATGAACTCCCGCCCATCGATGTTTCGATTTGCAATTTGATCCGGTGTGGCAAAGCTCGGCGCACGTGACAACCTGCTCGGATGTGATGGATTGTTTGAACCGAGTTTGTGCGCAGACCATGAATCGATCTCCGTTGGTCGTGAACGCGTCGATGGTAGTGCGGTGCTGCTGCGCCGCCGCATCGATTGAAAAGCGGCTGCGCGGCAGCGCAGCCCTACCATCGTGCTCATGGGAAGCTTTCATGGTCGGATTACCATGCTGTCGCCACATGCGCCCGGTAGGGCGAGTCCGGCCCGGCGAGCCGCTCGATGGGCCTGGAATACGTCCGACTCGGCTCGCTGGGAACCGGCTCGCCCAACCGTTGACCTGGGTTGCAGGATTTCTCACCGCCTCCTCGTTGGTCTTGGGCGCGCAGGAGAGTTCTCGTTCGAACCCATTGTCGGTATCGCCGTCCGCCAGGAGCGGTTTTGTTTTGGTTAACTCGGTTGAGACCGGCGTCACGTTCACGAACGTGCTCACCGACGCTAAGGCGGCCGAAAACCAGATTCGCCTCAACGGGTCCGGCGTGGCGCTGGGCGACATCGATGGCGACGGCCTTTGTGATATCTACCTTTGCCGTCTCGAAGGGGCGAACGCGCTGTATCGGAATCTGGGAAACTGGAAATTCGAGGAACTCACTTCTGCCGCTGGCGTGACGTGCGATGATCAATACTCCACTGGCGCGGCTCTGGCAGACCTCGATGGCGACGGCGACCTGGATTTGCTGGTAAATGGAATCGGCGCCGGCACACGGCTCTTCGTCAACGACGGGAAAGGGAGATTTGCCGAAGCGACCGATTCAGGGCTGTTGCGCAAGTTCGGACCGACTTCGCTGGCCCTGGCCGACATCGACGGCGACGGCGACCTTGATCTCTACGTGACGAATTATCGGACCACCACGATTCGGACCACGGGCTTCGCCGTGCTCAATATCGGAGGCCGGCGCATGATCCGGCCGGAGGACCGCGATCATCTGGAGTACACGCCGGAAGGCCGCGTGCTTGAACACGGCGAACCGGACATCCTTTACCGGAATGACGGACACGGCCGATTCACTCCGCTGTCCTGGACGGACGGGACTTTTCTGGACGAGGACGGCAAGCCGCTCGCCAGGCCGCCGTTTGATTGGGGATTGACGGCGATGTTTCGCGATCTCAACCGCGATGGCGCACCTGACCTTTATATCTGCAATGATTTTCAATCCACCGACAAGGTTTGGATCAATGACGGCCAGGGCCATTTCCGCGCGCTTCCCCGACTCGCGCTGAGAAAAACTTCGACGTTTTCCATGTCGGTTGATTTCGGCGACCTGAACCGGGACGGTCTGGACGACATTTTCGTGGCGGACATGCTCAGTCTGAACCACGCGCGGCAGCTCATGCAATTCGCCGAGTCCGCGCCGTATCATTCGCGCGTAGGCCTTTTCGACGACCGGCCCCAGGTTGACCGGAACACCCTGCAATTGAACCGCGGCGACGGCACGTTCGCCGAGATCGCCACCTACGCGGGCCTGGAAGCCTCCGATTGGACGTGGTCCACGATACTCATGGACGTGGATCTGGACGGTTATGAGGACATTCTGTGCTCGACGGGACACATGTTCGACACCCAGGACCTCGACGCCGAAGCGCGCATTCAAGCCAAAGGTCCCTGGCGCCGCGACCTGATCCCGCAAAAGCTTCTTATGTTTCCCAGAATGCAGCAGGCCAAAGTGGCTTTCCGCAATCGCGGCAACTTGACATTCGAGCGGGCGGAAAAGCTCTGGGGCTTCGATCAAATGGGGGTCGCCCACGGCATGGCGCTCGCGGACCTCGACCATGACGGCGACCTCGACGTGGTGGTGAACAATCTGAACGCGGCGGCGGGACTCTATCGGAACGAAGCGGCCGCGCCGCGAATCACGGTTCGGTTGAAAGGAACGCAGCCCAACACGCGCGGCGTCGGCGCCCGCATTCGCCTCCTCGGCGGACCGGTCGAGCAAGCGCAAGAGATGAGCGGCGGCGGCCGTTATTTGTCCTGCGACGACGCGACGCGCGTGTTCGCAGTGAGAAGCAGGACAAATGAGTTGACGATCGAAGTACTCTGGCGAAGCGGGAGACGGAGTGTGGTTGAGCGCGCGCAGGCGAATCATGCGTATGAGATCGATGAGGCGGCGGCCTCCGTAGCGCAGGCTTTCCAGCCTGCGGGTTCTCGCGACTTTCCAGTCGCGAAAACCAGTGACACCGGGCTGGAAAGCCCGGCGAACCGGCAGGCTGGAAAGCCTGCCCTACGAATGAAGGCGCTCTTCGAGGATGCCAGCCACTTGCTCGACCACGCCCACAGGGACGAGCCGTTCGACGACTTCGCGCGCCAGCTTTTGCTGCCCTGGAAACTCAGCCAGCTCGGGCCGGGTGTGTCCTGGTTCGATGTGAACGGGGATGACCGCGATGATCTGATTATTAGCAGCGGCAGAGGCGGATCGATGGCGGTTTTTGTGAACGACGGCAAGGGAGGATTCCAGCGGCTCATGAGCGCTCCGGTGAACCAGCAGGTGACTCGCGACCAAAGCGGCGTCCTCGGCTGGGCCAAGGCTCCTGGACAAGTGGTCTTGCTCGCGGGCGCGGCCAACTACGAAGACGGACTCACGAACGGCGCCATGGTCCGACAGTTTGACCTGGCAGCGAATGCCGCGCAGGATGCATTTCCAGGTCAATCAAGCAGCGCCGGCCCGCTCGCGATGGCGGATGTGGACAACGACGGCGATTTGGATTTGTTCGTCGGCGGCAGGAGTATTCCGGGGCGCTGGCCCGAATCCGCCAGTTCGTTCCTGCTGCGCAACTCCGGTGGGCGACTCCAGTTGGATCCGGAACGCTCGCGCGTTTTCTCGCGAGTTGGTCTGGTCAGCGGCGCGGTCTTCACGGACCTGAATGGCGACGGCGCGACGGATTTGGTCCTGGCTTGCGAATGGGGACCGCTGCGGATTTTCCGAAATGAAGGCAGGACCTTTAAGCCCTGGGAATGGCCCGTTACGGCTCGGCCCGCTTCTTCGACGCTTCACGCTTCACGCTTCACGCTACGCGACCTCACCGGTTTCTGGTCCGGCGTCAGTGCCGGCGACTTCGACGGCGATGGCCAGTTGGATTTGATCGCGTCGAACTGGGGATTGAACAGCCCATATCAATCGGCCCAGCAAGCAAGCGAAGCCCTTGCCTTGGGTTTTTTCCGGACGGGAACGAAACCGGCGAATTCCAGTGGAGCGCTGATCTACTACGGAGATTTCTTCGGAAATGGAATGCTCGATTTGCTGGAAGCGTGGTTTGACTCGGGGGCAAATCGAATCGTGCCGACCCGAAGCCTCAACTCCGTGGTTCAAGCCATGCCGGTTCTGCGGGAGCGATTCCAGACCTTCGCCACCTACAACACCGCCGCCGTCCCGGAAATTCTGGGCGAAGCCTTCAAGAAGCTCGCGCCTTTGCGCGCTGCCTGGCTGGCGTCCACGGTTTTCTTGAATCGCGGCGATCATTTCGATCTGGTTTTGCTTCCGCCGGAAGCGCAATTCGCACCGGCCTTTGGAGTGACGGCGGCTGATTTCGATGGTGATGGGAACGAAGACGTCTTTCTGGCTCAAAATTTTTTTCCGGTCCAACCCACGGCTTCACGGCTCGACGCGGGCCGCGGAGTCCTGTTGGTAGGTGACGGTCGTGGTGGGTTCGCTGTGCGCTCCGGGCTGCAAAGCGGGGTGTTCGTTTACGGCGAGGGCCGTGGCGCCGCCGTGGCAGATTACGACGGCGATGGCCGGGTCGATCTGGCCGTCGGACAAAATGGCGCGGCGACGAAGCTATTTCATAATGTGGGCGCAAAGCCCGGATTGCGCGTGCGCTTGAAAGGTCCGCCGGGCAATCCTCACGGCATGGGCGCCGCCATCCGCCTGATCGATGCCGGCGGGCGCAGCGGACCCATCCGCGAGATTCATTCCGGTTCGGGCTATTGGTCGCAGGATAGCGCGGTGGCTGTGCTCGGCCAAGCCGCGGAGCTCGCAAAACTTTGGGTGCGCTGGCCGGGCGAAAGAATCACGGTCTTGGATGTGCCCGCCGGCGCGCGCGAAATCTCAGTAAGCGCGGACGGGAAGATGCAAGCGGCGGACTGAATCTGGCGCGCGACGTTGCCAGGCAACTCTGCAACCGTCGCGACACGGAACTTCGAGCTTTCAATGCCCGTGCGCGTGGGCGCTTGACTTGAACTTGAAGGTCTTGAGCGGCACGGGCGTCGCTTTGGCGTCTCCTTCGCGAACCAGATAACACTGGTTCTTTTCGATCCCGGTCAGCTTCTGCCGAATGCCGGAGGCCGGCCACCAGATTTCGACGCTCTCGATGGCCGCGGCTGTTCCCAATCCAATTTCCTGGCGCAGCGGCGACGCTCCGAACGTGGCGCCGGAGTTGACCGTCTTGTGGATCGCGCGCGTCCCTTCCGCCGACACCGCGTTCACTTGGATGCGCGCGCCGATGGCCGTGCGATTCGATTTCACGCCAACCAGCTTCAACTTCAGCCAATGGTTGCCGTGGCCTGGATTCTCAAAGAGGGCGTTGTAGTAAGTGTCCCCTTCGTAAGCGCCGCCGATGGACGCGTAGATGTCCTGGTCGCCGTCGTGATCGAGATCGCCGAACGCGATGCCGTGGCCTTTTTGGAGATGCCCGAATCCGCCCGACGTCGTCACATCTTGAAAACGGCTTCCGCCGGCATTGCGCAGCATGCGATTCGGAACAAGCATGTTGAGGTCCGGAGCGCCCGTCCCAAGATAGATGTCCAGAAACCCGTCGTTGTCGAGGTCACCAAAGTTGGCCGCCATCGCCAGGAGCACGCGATAAAGCCCGCTGGATTTCGTCACATCCGTGAAGGTGCCGTCACGATTGTTGCGATAAAGCCGGGCCCGTTCCGCACCGTGCGGCAAGCCGAGGTAATCCGCGGCGACACTCCCGACGTTCTTGACGCCGTACCCGCAGGAAAACAGATCGAGCCATCCATCATTGTCGTAATCAAAAAAGAAAGAAGGAAAGCTAAAGACGGGCGCGAACACGCCGAGTTCCTTTGACACATTCGTGAACTTCCAGGCGCCTTTGGCTGACTTGTCCGGGCTTTGCGGTCCATCGTTGCGGTAAAGAGAATTCGGCTGGCCGCGGCAGGAGACGTAGATATCCGGCCATCCGTCGTTGTTGTAATCGCCGCTGTGCACCGACTTGATCAGGCCAAGCGCGCCGATTCCAACGTCCGCTGAGATTTCTGTAAAGGTGCCGTTGGCGTTGTTGCGAAAGAGTTCGCAGCGGTTGGTGTCGCCCGGCACGGTTTCGTTGCCGATGAACAGATCGATCCAGCCGTCGTTATTGAAGTCGAGCCAGGTGCCGGTTTGCGTGGGGCGAAAACTCAGAAGGCCGGCTTCTTCGGTCACGTCGTCGAACGTTCCGTTCCCGTTGTTCCGGAGAAGCGAGTTCGGATGGTGGCCTTGTTTCTCAAACCACGCGCCGCGCAGCACCAGCACATCGAGGAAACCGTCATTGTTGTAATCCGCCTGGATCATATTCAAACCGCCCAGCTCGCCGACCAGCCCGGCGTCTTCAGTGCGCTCGGCGAATGTGCCGTCTCCTTGGTTCCGGAACAGCCGCAGTTGCTCGCGCAGTCCCATTCCCGAAATCAGCAAGTCGAGAAAGCCGTCGTTATCGAAATCGTCCATGACGACGCTGCCGGCCAGGTCGTTGAGGTCCACGCCCAGTCCACGCGCAATGTCCGGGAAGCGTTTGATGTCGTGCTCGGAGTTGAAAACCCTGGGCGGGATCAGGAACTTGGACGGCACTTTGTCCGGGTATTCGCCGAGCGTCATGTAGGCGAGGTTGAGAAGCCATCCGGTGCGCAAGTCGGCGGGGTTCTTTTCCAATTGTTCCAGCAAATACGGGAGGGCGCCCCGGGAGCCGCGCGGAATCTTGTGAAAACCGCCCGGCTGAATCGGCATCAGACAGGAATCAATCGTGTGATTCGCCAGACAATTCTCCTGTTCGCCCAGGCGAAGATGCGACAACGCCGCGTTCATTCGCACCAACTCGACCTTGTCATCGCTGAGCTCGATGCGATTGGTTTTGATGAAGCCGAGCAACTGGGAGAACTGGGCGACGGCTTGCTCGCTTTCGCCGGCGTGAAGCAGTTCGTGAGCGAATTTGTAGCGGAGGCCGACGATTTTCGGGATGTTCTCGCGCGTGAGAGGCTCCGCGAGCGCGTCCTTCAGTTGCTTGCCAAAGATCTCAGCCGCGCGGCGATTCAGGAAAGGATTCTGAAGCGGGTCCGCTTCCTGAGCGAGGCGTTCCAGGCGCTCTGCCATGCGCCGCGTCGATGGCGCAAGGTACGGGGCCGCCTCAGTGTCATCGATGAATCCAGCGAAGCAAAATGACAGAAGCGCGATGAGCCTGAACCGTAGCGCGCCTGAGGATAGGTGTGGCATAGCTGAAATCTACCCGGGGTTGATGACCACGAAAGCTGTAATTGTTCCCCAGATACTCGAACAAGGTCTTCACGGGGACGCGGGTCCCTTTGAAGACCGGTGTGCCGCCCAAGATGTTTGGATCAACGGCTGGCAACTCGCTGGCCTTCATGCGGAGCAAATTATCACATCTCCTCTAAAGGTGTAAACGGCCTTCGGCCCGTTCGGCACACCATAGAACATCAGGCGGGTTGGGGCTGGCAGGCGCCGAAGCCACGTGTCCGTTCCGTTTTGGAATTCGGGCCGTAACGAAAAGTGACCACCGGCATCCGACTTTTCGGGGCAGGCAGGATGCCTGCCCTACGTTTACCGAAATTCCGACCACTCGGGTTCGTTGTCGAATATCCAGCGATAGTACTCGGCGCCCTGGAGTTGACCGGCCGCCGCCTCATCCACGACGACCGTGCAGCGCGGATGCAACTGAAGCGCCGTCGCGGAGATCATGGCCGTGATCGAGCCTTCCACGGCTTTGGCGACGATGTAGGCCTTGTCGCTGCCGGTGGCGAGCAAGACACAGCGGCGCGCGTCCAGAATCGTGCCCACGCCCATCGTGATGGCGCGGCGCGGCACCTGGTCTTCGGAACCGAAGAACGCTGCGTTTTGCTCGATCGTGGCCGGCGTGAGCGCCTTCACGCGCGTGCGGGACCGCAACGCGGAGAGCGGTTCGTTGAAGCCGATATGCCCGGCCTGGCCGATGCCGAGCAGTTGGAGATCGATCCTGCCGAACTTGGCAATTGCAGCCTCATAATTGCGGCATTCGGCGTCGAGATCGGGCGCCTGGCCGTTCGGCAGGTGTGTGTTCCGCGGATCGACGTTTACAAGGCGAAACAGCCGTTCGTTCATGTAATGCCGATACGAATGCGGATCGTCCGGCGCGAGGCCGACGTATTCGTCGAGGTTGAACGTGGAGCAAAGTGAGAAATCCAGTTTCGTTTCCCGATGGATGCGGACCAATTTGGAATAGACCGATTCCATCGTCCGGCCCGTGGCCAGGCCCAGCACCAAATGCGGGTTCGCGCCCAGTTCCTTGGCGATCAGCCGTGCCACTAACTCGGCTGCCGCATCGGCGTCAGGTCGAATAATGACTTCCACGGCGCGGAGTTAATCAGGAGAGGAGAGGATTCGACAGAAAGAAATTAGATGCGGAGGACGGCGTCGGATAAAGCCAGACTAACTGGTCCTGACTTGTGGCGCTGGCGATTTAACCGTTGCACATGAACCTGGAGAAAATCCGAAGGCGCGTGAAAGGTGGATTTCGGCCTTTCGTCCTGAGAACGTCAGATGGTCCCGAATACGCCGTGCCTCACCCAGAGTTTATCGCCATTGGCAAATACGACCTCGCGGTCGTGGACAAGGACGGCGATATCGACATTCTCGATCCCCTCCATGTTGTTTCCTGACCTGTTCAGATCAGTCCGAATTCCTTCCGATTCTGCTCGCATGACGCGAGCACAGGGCAGTCGGCGAGTTTCGCCTTGAGGAGCGCTTGCTCGTCCATTCCAGTCGTGAGCGGGAGGGCGACCTGGCCGCCTTCAGCAGCGCTGCGTTGGAGCGCGAGCATGATTTCGGCGCCCAGGCAGGCATGCTCGAAATTGCAGGGATGAACCTTCTTCTCGTCGTCAAGCCAATCGGCCATCTCCTGAATGTAAGGCGGCATGTCGAGGTCGTAATTCATCGCGCCTTCGCCGCTTTGATGGCCGCCGCGTTGGGTCACCGCGCGCCAACCGCCGTTGGTGAGAACTTCCGCGAACCCTTCGGTGCCTTGTGCGCCGAGGCGGTTCTTGCCCCACCACTTCGCCACCTCTGGTTGGTCGGGCGCCCCGGCGCCGACTTCGTAAATGCCGCGCACACCGTTGGCGAATTGGACAAAACCTCCGAGATAATCCGGCGACGGATGGTTGTCCGTGAATTTGTGGCGGCCTGCGGCCTGGGACATCACCCACGCGCCGGGCGTGTCATTGTTGAACCAGCACGTGTAGTCGATCAGATGCGAAAGCATGTGGGTCATCCAACCGGTCGCGGTCCCATAGACGGTGTGGACACGCCCCAGCGCGCCGCTGGCGGCGATCTCTTTGACCTTGCGGTAATGGACGCCGTAACGGTGCTGGTGGCTGACCACCGCTTTGACTCCGGCCTTCCGAACCAGATCGCGAATCGCGAACAATTCGGCGCTGGTGAGCGCGACCGGTTTTTCAAACGCGATCAGCCTGGCGCCGCACTCAATGCCGAGTTTGATCAAATCGAGGCGCACGCTCGGCGGGGTGCAAAAGCAGAAAACGTCCGGCTTCAGGGAAAGCGCGAGTGCGCGGGCGTCGCCGCTGCCTGGAACATTCCCCAGCTTTCCGAGCGCACCCTGCAAACGGGCGGAATCACGGCTCGAAATGCCGGCGAGTTCGAAGCGCGGATTCGCCTTGAAATATGTGGCGTGGTGCAAGCCGCGCTTGCCCACGCCGGCCACAAGGACCGTGTATTTGTTCATGGTGTAATCGAGGAGTTGAACCAGAAGCAACGGAGGCCGGGAGGCCTCCGTCCTCAAGCAGCCATTTTGGGGAACGTCTCGACTCTGCGTTCATACAGTTAGAGAGTAATCGCGGGTCTTACAGGGCTAAGTCGCTCACGGCCAACGAGGCGTCAGGCAGACCCTGGATCGCAATGCTCGCACCGGCTCGATGGCGCGTCATTTCCGTGTAAGCACCCTGCACCGGCAGGCGAAAGACATGGACCGACTTGTCGGACAAATCAACCAGCCACACTTCCGGAATGCCCACCGCAGCATAAAGCGGGATTTTCTCTTCTCGATCAAAAGCGAGAGTGGTGTCCGCCACCTCCACGATCAACAGAACGTCTCCGGGTTCCGGGTGCGCGTTCGCGCAAAAGTCCGGGCGCGGACGGAGCAAGGCGAGGTCTGGTTGAGGCTCGCTGAATGGATCAAGGGCAACCGGATCCTGCACGGACACAATGCAGCGACCTCTGGCCAAGTGCGTAAAAAGCTGGTTGAGTCGTTTGACGGTGCCCGCGTGCACAGTTCCAATAGGCATTTGGGTAGTGATTTCCCCGGCGATGAGTTCAACGCGATCGTCTTCTCCCAGGATTCCGGCCTCGGCAATCGCGTGATAGTCCTCACGGGTGAAGCGATGCGGAGGCGCCAAACGCACCGGCCGAACCATTGGGGGCGGAGTCGTCATTCGTCATCTAACCCTGCGCCTTGTCCCATTCCTTCACTTTGGCGACGACGCAATCGACTTCCTCGGCGGTCAGTTCGGGATACATCGGAAGGCTGATGCACGAAGCGGCGTTGCGTTCGGCGTTGGCCACGGAGCCGGCAATGCGCGCGCCTTTGCCCCAGGGATAACCGGCCTGCTGGTGAATCGCGATCGAGTAATGTGTCTTGGCGTCGATGCCGGCGTCGTTCAGGAATTTCAGCAGCGGGTCGCGCTGTTCGGGCTTCTTGGTTTCGATGATGTAGAGGTGGTAAATGTGCCGGTAACCGGGCAGTTCGACGGGCAGATCGAAATGGCGGCAACCTTTCAAGCCCGCGGTATAACGCGCTGACCATTGGCGGCGCAGATCATTCCAAGAATCGATGCACTTGAGTTTCGCGCTGAGCACGCCCGCTTGCAAGTCGTCCAGCCGGCTGTTGAATCCGAAGCTGTGGACGTTGCGGGCGTTCGAGCCGTGGTTGCGCAGCTTGCGAACGCGCTCGTCGATCTGCGAATTGTTGGTCACCACGGCGCCGCCGTCTCCGAAGCAGCCGAGATTTTTCTGGATGATAAAGCTCGTCGCCGCCGCGTCGCTCAAGTGGCCGATCTTGAATCCGGGCCCGCTCGCGCCAATAGCCTGAGCATTGTCTTCGATCAGATGCAGCTTGTGTTTGTCCGCGATTTTCTTGATCGCGGGCATGTCGGCGCACTGCCCGTAGAGATGGACGGGGACGATGGCTTTGGTCTTGGGCGTGATGGCCGCTTCGATCTTCGTGGGATCAATGCACTTCGTCTTCGGATCGCAATCGACGAACACCGCGGTCGCGCCTGCGATCCAGATGGCCTCCGCCGTGGCGAAAAACGTATTCGGGTGCGTGATCACTTCGTCGCCCGGCCCAATGCCGAGCGCCATGAGGACCAGCCAGATGGCATCGGTGCCGTTGCCGACGCCGATGGCGTGTTTCATGCCGTGATAAGCCGCCAGCTCGGATTCGAATTGCTTGAGCATCGGGCCCATGACGTATTGGCCGCTGAGCAGCACTTTCTGGATGTTGCCGTCAATTTCCTTCTGGATATTGCGGTATTGCCGGACGTGACCGTAAAACTCAACCTTCATAGTGTGGGAAAGCTACGCTGGCGCTTCCGGGAAAGACAAGGACTTTTCCGCTACCGTCTCCAATCCACCCCCCACTTTGTAGTTTTCGCGGAGTGATCGCGGGTTACACTGCGATTCATGACACCATTGCTCATCGTTCTCGGTATTCTCCTCGGCCTCGCGCTTCTCGTTGTGCTTTGGCTGGTCGGCATCTACAACGGCCTGGTGCGGCTGCGGCAAGCCGTGAAAAACGCGTGGGCGCAGATTGATGTCCAACTCAAGCGCCGCCACGATCTCATCCCGAATCTCGTCAACACGGTCAAAGGCTACGCCGCGCACGAGAAGGACACATTCGAGCGCGTTGTCAACGCCCGCGCCAAAGCCACCAGCGCCACGCTGCCCGCGGACAAGATCAAAGCCGAAGGCGAACTGACCGCGGCGCTGGGAAAACTGCTCATGGTGGCCGAGGCCTATCCCGAATTGAAGGCCAACACGAACTTCCTCCAATTGCAGGGAGAACTGACCTCGACCGAAGACCGCATCGCCCTCTCGCGTCAGACTTACAATGATGCCGTCACGCGCTACAACACGGACATCCAGGTGTTCCCGAACGTGGTGGTCGCCGGGATGATGGGCTTCAAAGAAGAACCGCTCTTCGAGACACCCGCCGAGCAACGCGAAGCGCCCCAGGTCCAGTTCTGACCCGCGGATGTCCGACTTTGCACCTTTTATCCCGTGGATCGGCCTGGTGCTGGGCGCGCTTTGCATCTTCGGCTCGCTGCGATCGGGCAAACGCAAACGGCTCGTCGATGATACACCCACGTCCAAGACGACGGGCGTGTTTATCGGTTTGGTCGAATTGAAAGGCACGGCGGAGACGGGGCAGCCGTTGATGAGTTTCCTGGCGGAGCGCAAATGCGCGCATTATTCCTGGAGCGTGGAGGAGCATTGGAGGCGGACGGTCACGGAGACCTACACCGACAAGGATGGCCGCACCCGCACCCGCACCCGCGTGGAGACCGGCTGGACGACGGTGGCGAACGGCGGGGAAACAATTCCGTTCTACCTTAAGGACGATCTGGGAGCCATTCTGGTGCGCCCGGATGGCGCCGAAATCGAGGCGCAGCAAATTTTTGCGCGGACGTGCGGCGCCGGGGATCCGCTTTACTACGCCAAGGGACCGCCGGGGGCGATCATGAACTCCACCTTCACGAGACGGTTCACGGAGACGGCTATTCCGTTGCACGCGCCGCTTTACGTGATGGGGCAATCGCGGGAACGCAAGGACGTCGTGGCGCCCGAAATCGCTCACGACAAGGCCGCGCCGATGTTCCTCATCTCCGTGTGCACCGAGGAGCAAGTCAGCCGCGGCTTCGCCTGGGCTTACTGGTTGTGGGGATTTTTCGGCATGGCGTTGGCGATTGCCGGATTTGTGATCCGCGATGCCGAGTCCGGATTCGATCCCGGCGCGCGCCTTTTGGGGTACGTGCTGATCGGGAGCGGCTTCATCCTGGCCTGGATGCTGGGCTGGGCGTGGATGGTGTTCAACAGTCTCGTGGGCCTCCGCCAACGCGTGCGGCAAGCCTGGGCGACGCTTGACGTGCAGCTCAAGCGGCGGCACGACCTGATTCCAAACCTCGTTGAAACGGTCAAGGGCCTCCGCGATCATGAAAGCAATCTGCAAACCGAACTTGCTGAACTCCGCAGCCAGGCCGCGGCCACGCCTCCAGGCGCTGCCGGTCCGGATTTTCATGGTCTGGCGAAAGTGACGATTGGCATCGCGGAAAGGTATCCGGAGTTGAGAGCGCAGGAATCGTTTCTCGAACTTCAGCGCGAACTGGTGAACACCGAACAGCGCATCGCGCTCGCGCGCGGTTATTTCAACGAGATCGCCACCTTCTACAACATGCGGCTGGAGATCATCCCCGACCGCTTCATCGCCCCGATCGCCCGGTTGCAGCCGCAAACGCTGCTCGCCGCCACGGACTTCGAGCGGGCGCCGGTGGAAGTGCAGTTTGCGGAATGAGGCAAAGGATTCCGTAATGTCAGCCCCGGTTGACTTCGAAGTCGGCCTAAGCTAACAAGACGCCATGTTCTCGCTCCGAAAAATTCTCAATCGCTCGATTCCATCCTTGCTGTTCGCCGCTTCATTCGCTGGCTATGCCGCCGAGGCGCCGGCGAGGTTCAAAGTCGGCGAGTTCAACTTCACGCGGCCTGCCAAATGGGAATGGGTCGAGGTGACCTCCGCCATGCGCAAAGCGCAGCTCAAGGTCGTGGATGAAAAGACCAAGGGCGCCGGCGAAGTCGTTTTTTTCGCGGGCAACATGGGCGGCGTCCAGGCCAATGTGGAACGGTGGTTCGGCCAGTTCCAGGATGGGCGCGAGAAGAAGACGGAGGAGGTCGCCGTTGGAAAACACAAGGTGACTTACGCTTCGATCCAGGGAACGTATCTCAGCGGTATGCCGGGCGGTCCCAAAACAGCCATGAAAGATCACGCGCTGCTGGGGGTGATTGTGACCAGTCCGCAGGGCGACATTTATGTTCGCCTGACCGGGCCGGTCGCGCTGGTGAAAGGGGCCACGCCGGAATTCAAGAAGATGATCGAAGACGCGCTGAAGTAGGCGCTCAAGAATCTCAATTTGAAATTTCAAATTTGAAATTCGCCCGCCAGGGCGCGGTCACTCCTGCACGATCCCGAACTCGCAATTGTAGTTCTTCCCGCAGCGCTGGCAGATCGCCTCGACGATTTCCATCTCCGGCGTCCACGAATAGAGGTGATCGCAGTGGGGGCATTTCACGAGATGGCCCTTCTTCTTCTGGCGGTAGTCGGCCAGAAAGGACTGGGCGGGGGAGTCGGGATCCGCTTCGTTGACCAGCGTCAGCGCCCGCAGCTCAAAACTGCCCGCGTTGGCCAGCCGCATCGCCTGGGCGTTGATGACCGATTCGAAGCAGTTTCGCACCAGACGCGCATTGCCGAAATTGTCGGCGCGCTCGCGATGGAGGAGGGTAAAATGATGGAGAATCTTTTCTTTAAGGCCGGGCGTGAGCGCCAGCCCGTTCTTCCAGCACATCAGGCAAAAAATCCGGCAAAGCTCCTGGGGCGTGTAATCTGGAAACTCGATGAACCGCGTGAAACGGGAGTGGAATCCGGGGTTGGAATTGATGAAGCGTTCCATCTCCTGGGTCAGGAATTCATAATACAGCACCACCAACGGCGGGAGCTTGAGCTTGCCCACCACCTGGACGATGTCGTTGAACGCATGGTCCAGTCCCTGGCGGACGTAGTCGCCGCCGACTTCATGCAGCTTCGTGATCTTGTCTTTGGAGTTGTCGAGGTATTCGGTGATCACGTCGCGCAGGTGGATGCCTTTTTCTTTGACGTGGCCGCGATTGAGCGCGAGGAGCCGGACACGATGTTCGCGGCGGAACAAACCAACGAATCCGTTGACCATCTCGTCGGTCCGCCCCGTGTACAGGCAGGCCATCCAGAATTGGGCCGAGGCATCGGTCGCCAGGGAGAAATCCTGCAGCGGAAAAAAGACCGACCAGGCGCCGCCGACAATTTTTCGGAAGGCATCGTAAAGGGACTCCAGCAAATCCACGGTTCCCTTCGGCGTTTTCTCGTAGGAAAGCTGCGGCGGGGTCAGAATCTCCAGCTTCTCCGCGAGCAGCTTGGCGCTGAACAAGGCTCTCGCCAGTCGTTCGACGGAAGCGGCGTCGCAGCCGGTGACGTAGCCGACATCGGGGATTTTAGGAACGAGCTGCTTGAAGGCGGTTACGAATTGCGTGTCGCTGCCGATGATCTTCGCCGCCTGTTCATCGTTGATCAGCCCGGCGCTCTGGAAGTGGGAAACGATATCGAGCGTGCCCTGCTTGTTGAAATGGGCGAGCGTGGCGTAGTCCCACGATTGCGCGAGGCGACTCTGGGGATCGCCCATGATCGAAGCCAGCACGCAACCGGGCATCAACGGGTTCGTGGCGAAGTTTCTGACCAGAGCTTTCATCGGAGATCAGCGATTCGCTGCACCGCCTGAAATCCTAAGAGCGTGTCCGAAAATTCCGCGGGGTCCTGTTTTCGCGCCAAAGGCCGGATGGCGAGGCGCAACGAAGGAGAATATCCTCCCTGGATCTTCGACTGAGGAGCAACGAAGCCAGGCGGCCTTTGGCGCGAAAACCCTCCGGGCGGCGGGTCTTTTGTCCGTGGCCTGCGTTGGCTCGGTCCTTACAGCCCGCGGTGGGGATGCTCGGACCTCGCCGCCTTGGCCACAGCCAAAATCCCTCGCCGCAGGACCCCGCGCAATTTTCGGACACGCTCTAAGCCAGATTTCCGAATTTACAATTCACCAAAATTGCATGCCTCAG
>VHCZ01000122.1 GCA_016871535.1 Verrucomicrobiota bacterium | reverse complement strand
TTTTTCGCCAGACTTCGTTGCTTGCTCCTTACAGATCCACTTCGGGATATGCTCGTCGCTCGCGCCTCGTCTGGCCGAAAAATCCCTTGCCGCGAACGTGAGCGTATTTATGAAATGGACCACTTAGCCAGAACGACTGGACCAAAGATATCTTGTTTGACCACGACGGCCTCGTGAGCATCGAGCAGGCGCTGAAGCCGGCGCAGGGTGGCGGAAAGTTTTTCGCCCTCCAGAGGCCGCAGAGTGATATGCACCTCGCGGCGCCCCGGCCGGTCGATCACGGAGGCATCCAGCCCCGGTCTGCACTTGCGGCTGATCCGGCTGGATTGAGGCGTGTCGGCGGCAACGGAAGCGATCATAACGAAAGGATGAATTCAACCAGATCGTCGATCTGGGACGGGGCTAAGTGCGAAGTCTGGCCGTGGTTGTCATCCGCGTTGAAGACGTTGATCACCTCGCGAAGCGTCACGGCCTGGCCATCGTGGAGATACGGAGCGCTCCGCCAGACCTCGATCAGCGTCGGCGTGTCGAAGCGGTTGGTCGGATGATCGAATTGGCCGGCGGTGCCAACGTCGTGCGGCTTCAAATCCGTGTAGAACTTTCCCTTGTGGCAATCGCCACAGCCAATCTTCTCGTCAAAGAACAGCTTTCGGCCGCGTTCCGCTGCGCGCGAAAGTTTCCCGCGAACCAGATGCGGACTCGGAATCGGCTTGAGCGATTTCAGATATTCGTCCAACGCCACGGCGTTCGCCTCCGGCTGAACGGTGAACAGGCTGTTTTTGATTCCGGCACGCACAGCGACGTGTGCGTCGGCGCGCACGGAAAGCCACATGGAAGGCGGAGTCTGGTGCGCGAGCAGGAGGCTCTTCGCGTTTTTGGGATTGCCCAGGCCGTCGTTGAGGTTGTCCCAGTTCAATCCGTCCACACGCACGTCGGAGGAATGGCAGCTCGAACAGCTCTGCCAGCCTTGAAAACAAATGGAGGCGTCATTGAAAAGAAACTCGCCCTGCCGCACGACGCTCATTTCCCTCCGGGGTCCAAGCGCCATGGATTCCGCGCGGAGCCGAGGGGCGGCGAGATCGATCACGGAGAGGGAATCGGAGAAATAATTCGCCAGCCAGGCTTGGGTTCCGATGAGCGCGAGGCCGCGCGGCCCGCGGTCGGACTCGCAAAGCTTGATCCGTTGCCGCAAGCCGACCAGGAATGACAAATCATTCGGCACGTCCGCAGTGGTGCGCGAGGCGGCGGTGTAATCGACAGGCGCGCCAGGCTCGAGCTTCGGCGGGAGTTTGGACAACTTGGCCAGCAAGGCCGGGAAATCGATCACGCTCAACTCGTGCGTGCCGGCGTGGGTGACGCAGATGGTTTTGCCGTCGGCAGACCACGCCGCGGCCCAGGGATTCGCCGCGCCGCTGTCCATGTTGTCCAGAAGCACGCTGTTGATTGGCTTCATCTCCGCCAGGTCGATCAACGTCAGCGCGCTGGTATTGACCCAGCCGCGATCAAGTTGAGTCGTTGGAAGATGAAAGCGCCCGATCTGATGCGTGACGGCCGCGTGCCGGCCATCCGGAGAAATGCGCACATCGCGCAGCAAGGTCGAACCATTGGGCAATTCGAGTTCGCGGCACACCTGACCGGCCGCCAGGTCAATCACGCTCACTTTGGCCGCCACAACGTCCGCGTCGGAACGCCCGGCATGAATGTGGTTGGCCACGAGCAGATACTTTCCTTCCGGGGTGATGGCGGCCGCCACCGGTTCGCGCGCCACTTGAATACGGCGCACCGATTTCTTCGCGGCGAGGTCGATGACATCGACGCAGTTGTTGAAGCGACAACTGATGTAGAGCGTCTTGCCGTCTCGACTGAGCACCGGCGCCACGGCTGTGTGACCGGTCGAGAATTTTTCGAGGATATCGCCGCACCCGGTGTCGATGACCCAAACCGTGCTTTCCGCCGCGGCGCAGGTCACAAACAGTTTCGTGCCGTCGGGCGAGAGCGCCAGGCCGAGCGGCATTTCGCCCACGGCAAACGTGTGGATCAGTTTGCGGCTTGCGACTTCCACCACGCCCACTTTGCCCGCGAGAGATAGTTTTTGTTAGAAGGGTGGGCCGGGGAAGGTTCCACGACTTGGCCCGGAGCAGAACCGGGCGCAGCCAGAGCGGCGGCGGTGAGCAAAGCGAAGGGAAGTTTCATATCTCTGGATGGAAGTTCAAAATCGCGACGCAGCTTGCTGCTGATCTGTTGGTAAGGCCTCCTGGGGCAAAACTCTTTGACTGGAATCAAGTCTGCTGAGGAAAGGAGATTGGTGCGCGAGAGAGGATTTGAACCTCCACCCCTTTCGGGACCAGATCCTAAGTCTGGCGCGTCTGCCATTCCGCCACTCGCGCAACCTGAAATCGCTCTGACCTCCCCTGGAACGAAGTCGCAGGCATCATTCGCAGCGCGCCGCACCCTACCAAAACGCTTCGCACACGCGCAAGCGGCCAATCCGGAGCTCATCACAAGTGTGCCAGCATTCGCCCCTATTCGCAGTCCATTCCTTCTGAATCAAACATTCCTGCAAGGAATATTGACCACGGATGACACGGATAGCACGGATTGGAGAGACCTTGGTCCGGTTCACTTCCTTCCCATCCTTGTGATCCGTGTCATCCGTGGTCGATTTGGTTGACGCTTCCGCGTTGTGCTCATTCGCGGTTGAGACTTCACGGGTTAAATGGTCAAACCGGTTGGCCGCAAGAGTGATCGCAGCCTGCGAGCAACCTGGACGATCGCCGTACACGACTTTTCACAGGCCGGGCTACGAAAAAGTTGCTTCGCGGCGTTTACAAAAGGGAACGAAGAAAACGAAGCTCCGTTGCCTTCGTTGCCTTCTGTTCAAACTCCCCTTGTCACCAACGCGTATCAGTTTTGAAGCCATTATTCGATGGACGGGACATGGCGCGTTCTTAACATGCCTCGAACCAGCCATGCGCAACGACATGTGGTCGGCGAATGGACCGGGCGAACCAATGAAACCACGCATCGCGATTCTTTTTACGGGAGGGACAATCTCCATGCGCGTCGATCCGAAGACAGGCGGCCCCGTGCCGGCGCTCTCCGGCGAAGAGATCATCGCCCGCGTGGAAGGGTTGGAGTCGATCGCGGATTTCGTCGTGTCGAATTTCTCCTTGTTGCCCGGGCCGCACATGACCCCGCCCAAGATGCTGGAACTGGCGCGGCGGACCTCCGAGCAGCTTGCCGAGCCGCGCATCGCCGGCGCCGTGATCACGCACGGCACCGACACGCTCGAAGAGACGGCGTACCTGCACGATCTTCTGCTCCACTCGGAAAAGCCCGTCGTCTTCGTGGGATCGATGCGCAACAGCTCGGAGCTCAGTTGGGACGGGCCCGGCAATTTGCGTTCGGCGGTCCGCGTCGCAGCCGATCCGAGCGCGCACGGGCTGGGAGTGCTCGTCGTGATGGGCGACCAGATCATCGCGGCTTCGGAAGCGACCAAGACGCACACCGAGGCCATGGACACGTTTCAAAGCCGGGACTTCGGGCCGCTTGGCCTCGTGGACAAAGATCGCATTCTCATCACTCGCCGGCCTTTGAAGCGCGAGCAAATCGCCGCGGAGCGCATCGAACCGCGCGTCGAAATCATCAAACTGCCTGTCGGCACGGACGGACGGTTCATCAACTTCGCGATCGACGATGGCGCGCGCGGTTTGGTGATCGAAGGCCTGGGCCGAGGCAATGTGCCCGTGGCGGCGCTGCCCGCGATCGAGCGCGCGATCCAGGCCGGGATTCCGGTGGTGATCACGACGCGCTGTCCGCGCGGGCGCGTGCTCGATACTTATGCTTACGAAGGCGCGGGCCGCCAACTCAAGCGCATGGGCGCCGTTCTCGGCGGAATGCTGCCGAGCCACAAAGCGCGCATCAAACTGATGTTGCTGTTGGGCGCTGATGCGGGCCTGGATCGAATTCGGACTGCGTTCGAATGTTGAGGTTCAATCGAGACACGCTCCGGGGAGCACACGCGCCCCCGCGTGTGCCGACTGGCGCCTCGCCAGTCGGATCGTCGTTCAAACCGTGGCACGGAGTGGGACGGTTCAGTTCGATCGAACGTGGTCGGCGAGGGCGCCGACTACAGCACGCGGGGCGCGTGCGCTTCCCATCCGATCTGAATCGTTCCGCTGGCGCTCACTTCGACTTGATCTGGGTCCAGATTTCGTCGTAGAGGCGGGTTCTGTCACCCAGGTCCTTGAGGAACTCCAGCCGGGGCATCACTTCGGGCGGCGGGTAAATCGCAGGATTCTTCAGGTCGGCGGGACGGATGAATTCGCGCGCGGCTTTATTGGGCGTGGCGAACAGGGTGAAGTTCGAGATCCTCGCTCCGACTTGAGCGTCGAGCATATGGTTGATGAACTTTTCCGCCAGGTCGCGATGGGGAGCCTGCGCGAGCACCGCGAGGTTGTCCTGCCAGATCTGGCTCCCTTCGCGAGGCAAAAGGTAAATCGTCTCTTTGTCGTCCACGCAGCCGCGCGCCGCTTCCCCGCTGTACACGACCGCGGCGCGGACAGTTTTATCGAGCACCTTGTTCTTGCCTCCGACGCTGCCGTCGAAACCGAGGCTGCGCTTCTTGGCGGCGAGGATCAAGTCCCGCGCTTCCTTGAGATGCGCCGGATCCGTGCTGTTCAAACTCCGGCCCTTGTATTTCAGCGCCGCTCCGACCATGTCCCGGGCGCTGTCCATGAGAACAAAGCGCCCCGTCTGTTGCTTCGCATCGAACACAAATCCCCACGACGCCTCGATCGTCTGGCCGGGGTTGGGCCGGGCATAAATGCCCAACGTCCCCCACTGGTAAGCGACCGTGTATTTGTTGCCCGGATCGTAAGGGGGATCGCGGAATTTCTCGTCGAGATTCCTCAAGTTGGGGATGTTTTCATGGCGCAAGAGAGCGATCAGTTTCAATTTGATAAGCGCCGTGACCTTATGATCCGGAGGCACGACGACGTCATAAACTGACGCGCCGCCGGCCTGGAGCTTGGCCATCATGGCGGCGTCATCTTCGTACAGGTCAATGGTGACTTTGCAGTCGAATTGCTTCTCAAAGTCGGCGACGACCGCCGGGTCGATGTATTCGCTCCAGATGAACAGATTGAGTTGATGTTGCGCAGCGCAGGCTTGATTCGACGAAAAGAATGCCAGAAGAGAGCAAGCCATTGCCGCCGCTCGTAATCCTGATCTCAGTTGTCTGCATCGAGACCGAAATCGAGGAATCGCAATGAGGATTCGGAGCAGGAACGCTAGGAAAATCAGCGGTCCGTAGCGCAGAGTTGAACTCTGCCGTATCGCAGATTTGGAATCTGCGGCCCGCCGGCAATTCTTGGCGCACGAGGGTCTGCCCTGCTCCTTACACGCAACCCTGGGCTGGAGGACGCAATCCCCTTGGGATTGGCGACCGCCCTCCACAGATTCGTGCAAGGAGCCGGGCCTGCCTGCGCCCTGCAGGATGCAATCCTGCGATACGGCGCAGCGTGGCCTGGAAGGCCACAGCCAAAAATCAACCACGGATGAACACGGATGGACACGGATGAACACCGGGCGAAAATCCGTGTCCATCCGTGTCCATCCGTGGTTAAAAAACTTGCGCGGCTTGCGACGATTTCCAGCGATACTGATAGACTGCAAATCCGCGCCCCGGTCCAGCGGCAACCTGTGGATGCACCCGTTTGCGTTCATCATCGTGAATCTTAGCCCGGGCGTTTGCGCTGGAGCAACATCACGCTCACGGTCGCGAGCAGCGACGCCAGCACGATCAGGCTGGAAAGCGCGTTGATGTCCGGCGTAATCCCGCGTTTGACGGACGAGTAAATCAAGATCGGCAGCGTGGTCGAGCCGGGACCGCTCGTGAAAAAGCTGACCACGAAATCGTCCAGGCTCAGCGTGAACGCCAGCATCGCGCCGGCGGCCACGCCCGGCGCCATCAAGGGAAACGTCACGCGCCAGAACGTCTGCCACG
Organism: Verrucomicrobiota bacterium; assembly: GCA_016871535.1. Classification (NCBI taxonomy): domain Bacteria; kingdom Pseudomonadati; phylum Verrucomicrobiota; species Verrucomicrobiota bacterium. The sequence continues at coordinate 11,797 of VHCZ01000122.1, read as the reverse complement.
CGTTCGCGCCCAGATCATGCGCGGCCTCTTCCAAAGCCGGATCCAATCCGGCGAGCCGGGAACGCACCACGATGGCCACAAACGGAATCTGAAACGTGACGTGAGCGACGATCATCGTGGCCAGACCGAGTTGGAACAATCCCAACCTTTGCCGCAGGACCGAAAAGAATAACAACAGCGAGACCGCCAGGACGATATCCGGGATGAACACCGGCACCTGGAGAAAACGCGAGAGCCATCGGCGGCCGGGAAAATCGTAGCGGCTGAGCGCGTAGCCCAGCATCGTTCCCAGCACCGTTGCGATGAGCGTGCTGCAAAGCGCCAGAGTCACCGTATTCCGCGCCGCTTCCAGCGCGAGGCGGTTTTCTGCCAGCGATCGGTACCACTCCATGGTGAAGCCTTGCCAGCCCGCGCCGTGCCTCCCTGCATTGAACGAGAAAAGGACCACGACCGCGATCGGCGCGTAGAGGAACGCGTAAAGGAGCGCCGCGACACCGCAGAGTGATTTCGACGGCAGTTTCATTCAAGCAGGCTGGAGCATAGGTTGAGTGCCGTAGTGCCGAGTTGCCTTCACAGGATTTCCAAGTCCTTTGCGTCCCACCTCCGGAAAAAAATACAGAGAGCGCCAATGACCACCGCGAGGCTCACGACTGCGATGGCCGAACCGAACGGCCAGTCCAGTCCGGGGCCGAACTGCTGCTGGAGAGCGTTGCCCAGCATCACGGTTTTCGCGCCGCCGAGCAGATCGGGAATCACGAACTGGCCCGTCGCGGGCAAGAAGACGAGGATCGATCCGGCGGCCAGGCCGGGACGGATTTGCGGAAGAATACCGTGCCGAAACGCTGCGACTCGATTTGCGCCCAGGTCCATGGCGGCTTCGACCAAACTCCAATCCAACTTCTCCACCGACGCGTAGAGCGGCAGCGCCATGAACGGAAGAAAATCGCAGACCAGGGAAAGATAAACCGCGGCCGCGCCAGGATAGAGACTCTCTCCGGGCGCGATCGCTCCGAGCCAGACCGCGGCTTGCGTAATCCAACTCCCGGGGCCGAGCAACATCTGCCAGGCGTACGTGCGGATCAACAGGTTCGTCCAAAGCGGAATCACAACCAGGATGAGCGCCAGGTTCTTGAACGGGCGACGCAGCCGCGCGAGGAAAAACGCCAGTGGCAGCGCGGCCAGCAGGCAAAGCACAGCGGCGCCCAGTCCCAGCGCCAGGCTGCGCAGCACGATAATCGGATACAGCGGATCGAATCCCAACAGGCCAAAGCCCGCCAGCCGCCGGTAATTCTCCAGCGTGAACGGCCCTTGGATGGTCCCGTACTCGCCGCGCGAAAGGAAACTGATGGCGATGATGATCAGAAGCGGCAGGGCGAAAAACAGGACCAGCCAGAGCAAGCCTGGACCCGCGCTGCCCATCACACGCAGCACGCGGTGGTGTGGCGCTATCAATTCGCCTCGGTGGACTTCAGAAGGCATGGTCTAGCTCAGTTGCCAAGAGCCATTTCCGAAAAGGTAGGGCAAACCTGCCGGTTTGCCGCGACGTCCGGCAGGGGCGTCGGCCACCTTTTCGAAATGGCTCTTGGCAACGATTCTAATCATCGAGGACAATCAGAGCGTTCCGCGGCAGACGCACGACGACAGCCTCTCCGACGCCAAGTGGCGAAGTCGCGCCCGCATTCATGAGGCGGGCAGTGAGCAGCAGACCGGCTGCGGCTTCCAATCGATATTCAGTCTCTGCGCCGAAATAAATCAGGTCGGCGATCCGGGCCGCGGCGGTGTTGATTTCGGAAACTTTTCCGGAGGCTTTCATCAAACCCACGCGTTCGGGGCGGATCGCGAAAGTGCAGCGCTCGCCTGGTTTTCGCGGCTGCGCCGGAGAAGGAATTTCTGCCTGGATTTCGCCCAGGCTTGTTTCCGCGGCGATCATCCCTTCCGCGCAGCGCCGCACGACGCCTTCGATCAGGTTGCAGGCGCCGAGGAACTGCGCGACAAAGCGCGTTCGTGGCCGTTCATAGACATTCTCGACCGGGCCGCACTGCTCCAGTTTCCCGCCGTTCATCACCCCAATCCGATCGCTCATCGCCAGCGCCTCTTCCTGATCGTGCGTGACGTAGATGAACGTGATGCCCAGCCGGCGTTGCAGGGCGTGCAGTTCGACCTGCAATTCTTTCCGGAGCCTCAGGTCCAGCGCGCCCAACGGTTCGTCCAGCAGCAAAACCCGGGGTTCGTTTACGAGCGCGCGCGCCAGCGCGACTCGCTGCTTCTGGCCGCCGGAAAGTTGCGCGGGGCGGCGCGGGCTCAATTCTGAAATCCGCACCAACTCCATCACGCGATGGACGCGCTGCTCGGTTTCCGGTCGCGGGGTTTTCTTCATCTGCAATCCAAACGCGACGTTTTCCCAAACGCTCAAGTGCGGAAACAGCGCATAGGATTGGAAGACCGTGTTGACGGGACGCCGGTGCGCCGGGATGCGCGTGGCCTCTTGCCCGTCGATGCACACCACTCCGGCATCGGGCCGATCCAGGCCGGCGATGATTCGCAAAAGGGTTGTTTTGCCGCAGCCGGAGGGGCCGAGGAGCGAGAAGAATTCTCCGCGGCGAATGGACAGATTGATTTGATCCACGGCGATGACGTCGTGGAAAAGCCGGCTCACGTTGGTCAGTTCGACGGCCGGCATTTTTTGACGAACCGTTCGATGCGCTCGGCGGCGACCTGGAGTTGGTCCAACGACGTCGCGAAGCAGCAGCGCAAATAGCCTTCGCCACTCGGCCCGAACGCGCTGCCCGGCACGCACGCGACTTGCTCTGCCTGGAGCAAGCGCACCGCGAATTCTTTCGAGGTCAGGCCGGTCGATTCCACGCTGGGAAAAGCGTAGAACGACCCGCGCGGCAAATGGCAGTTCAGGCCCATCGCGTTCAAAGCGCTCACCAGGAAATTCCGGCGGACGCGATATTGCTCGCGCATCTCGGCAACGTCGGCTTCGCCGTGGAGGATGGCCTCGAGGGCGGCTTCCTGGCTGATAATGCTGGCGCAGAGCATGGAGTACTGGTGGATGCGCATCATGGCTTCGATGATTTCCGCCGGCCCGCACGCGTAGCCGATGCGAAAGCCGGTCATGGCGTAGGCTTTCGAGAATCCATGCAGAAACACCGTCCGCTCCCGCATCCCGGGCAGGGAAGCGATGCTGACATGTTCGCCCTCGAAGGTCAGGTCGGAGTAAATCTCGTCCGTAATGACGAGCAAATCGTGGCGCAGCACTACCTCCGCGATCTGGAGCAATTCCACGCGCGTCAGCGTGCCGCCCGTCGGGTTGGTCGGAAAATTCAGGAGCAACGCTTTGCTGCGCGGTGTGACCGCCTGTTCGATGGCCGGCGCCGAAATGGCAAAACCGTTCTCCGCCCGGCACGCGACCGCGACGGGCACGCCGTGCGTCAGGCGAACGCTGGGCGAATAGCTCACGTAGCACGGCTCGTGGTAGAGCACTTCATCGCCGGGGTTGAGGACGGCCCGGAGGGCGATGTCCAGCGCTTCGCTCACGCCGACGGCGATGAGGATTTGCTTCGCCGGATCGTAATCCAGAGCGAACTTCTGCTTGAGATGCCCGCTGATAGCTTCCCGTAACTTCAGAAGGCCGAGATTGGACGTGTAACTCGTGCGTCCGTGTTCCAGGGCATAAATGGCCGCTTCGCGAATGTGCCAGGGCGTGACAAAGTCCGGCTCGCCGACGCCGAGCGAAATGACGCCGCTCTGATTCTGCACCAGGTCGAAAAACTCGCGAATGCCGGAGGGCGGGATCGACCGGACGTGGTCCGCGATGAACTGATCGGCGGTTTTCGGGCACGTCATAATGAATTTCCCTTTCGGCCTCGACGCATTGGCCGTTCCTCTCCTGGGAGGGGCGCAGGGGCGGGTTGGTTCATACTGCTTGGTCCGCGGGATGGACGACAAAGCTCGTAGCGCAGAGTTGCACTCTGCCGTATCGCAGAATTGTATTCTGCGGGGCGTCTCCCAGTCCGAGCACGCTGGGACTTGCCGGCGCCCTGCCGATTGGAAATCGGCGATACCGCCGATTGAAAATCTGCGCTACGGTTCTCCGGTCGATCTGTCGTCAATCTCACGGTCTGCACAGTAAAGGGGTTTAGGACAATCCTGTACAGAAAATTCGCGTTGGCAACGTTTCTCTCCGTCGCCAACGCGAATCCACTAAGCCGCAGCCTGATCCTGTTTGCGCCGGAGGATCGGCTTCGCTTCGTCCAGTACGACGGGCCGGGTGATCTTGACGGAAAGGATGTCGTCGCTGCTCGGAACTTCGTACATCACGTCGAGCATCAGTTTTTCCAGAAGGCCGCGCAAAGCCCGGGCTCCGGTGCCTTTCTTGAGCGCCTGAGCGGCGAGTTCCTTCAGGGCATCGGGGAGGAATTCCAGTTCGACGCCCTCCATGCCCAGCAACTTGACGTATTGCTTGGTCAGCGCGTTCTTCGGTTCCGTGAGGATCGAAACCAACTGGCTTTCCGTCAGCTCATCCAGCACCGTGACCATCGGCAACCGTCCGATGAATTCAGGGATGAAGCCGTAGGTCAAGAGGTCTTCCGGCTCGATTTGATGGCGGATGTTCTGGCGATCGAGAGCTGCGACTTTGGTCCCGCGATCCACGGCGCCGAAGCCCATCACGCGGTTCCCCAGCCGGCGCTGAATGACTTTGTCCAGCCCGACAAACGCTCCGCCGCAGATAAAGAGAATGTCCGTGGTATCGACCCGAATGTATTCCTGCTGCGGGTGTTTCCGGCCGCCTTGCGGCGGCACGTTGCAGACGGTGCCTTCCAGAATCTTGAGCAACGCCTGTTGCACGCCCTCGCCGGAAACGTCCCGCGTGATCGAAACGTTCTCCGTCTTGCGCGCAATCTTGTCGATCTCGTCGATGTACACGATGCCCATCTGCGCGCGCTTCACGTCGTAGTCCGCGTTTTGGAGGAGCCGGAGGATGATGTTTTCGACATCTTCCCCGACGTAGCCTGCTTCCGTGAGAGTCGTGGCATCGGCGATGGCGAAGGGCACTTCCAGAATTCGGGCGAGCGTGCGCGCGAGCAACGTTTTGCCGGAACCGGTAGGCCCGACCAGAAGGATGTTGCTCTTCTCAATCTCAATCTCCGAACCGCGCGCTTCGGTCAAATCGCCGTGGTTTTCGCGATGGACCGTCGAGGCCGATTGCTGGATGCGTTTGTAGTGATTGTGCACCGCCACCGCCAGAGTCTTCTTGGCCTGGTCCTGGCCGATGCAATAAAGGTCCAGGTCGCGCTTGATCTCGGCGGGTTTCGGGACTTTGAGTTTGAGCGTGCTCTTCCGGTTCTCGGATCGAAGTTCCTTGTCGAGCACGTTCTTGCAGACCAGGACGCAGCTATCGCAGATATAGACGCCCGGCCCCTGGATGAGTTTTTTGACTTCGGCGTGGGACTTGCCGCAGAAGCTGCAAAGCGTGAGTTGGGAGGGGCGGGCCATGGATCAGTCCTTTTTCTCGCCATCCTTTTCCACCAGGCCGGGGATCTCCTTGCGGGATTGGACGACTTCGTCCACGAGTCCGAACATCTTGGCTTCCTCGGAGGTCATGAAGTTGTCCCGGTCGCAGGCTTTCTCCACCACCTCGTAGGTCTGGCTGGTGTGCTTGGAGATGATGGAATTGATGCGCTGCTTGAGCCGGAGCATGTATTTGACCCGGATTTCGACATCACTCGCCGCGCCTTCCGCGCCCCCCAGCACCTGGTGAATCATGATGTTCGAGTTGGGGAGGGCGAAGCGTTTGCCTTTGGTCCCGCCACAGAGCAGGACGGCGCCCATGCTTGCGGCCTGGCCAATGCAATAGGTGTTCACGTCGCAGGTCAGGAACTGCATCGTATCGTAAATCGCCAGGCCCGCGGTGACGCTGCCACCGGGCGAATTGATGTAAAGGTGGATGTCTTTCTTGGGATCCGTCATCTGCAGGAACAGCAACTGCGCGATAATGACGTTGGCTACCATGTCATCGACGGACGTGCCCAAAAAAACAATCCGGTCAACCAGCAAACGGGAATAGATATCGTAACCGCGTTCGCCGCGGCCCGTCTGCTCGACGACCATTGGGACTAAAAAATTCTTCATCGCAAGTGCCTTTGCGTATTGACACGCAAAGTACCTGGCGACCCCAAGCGCGTCAAGCGTGGGCCTGATTACTATTAGATTCGTCAAGAATCCAGGAAAGTTTAGAAAAAAGGATTGATGAAGCGGCCTGCTCTTTGAGGGAACGGATTCCAGCGGATATAGCGTCAGCGAACCTCCACCAGACGATCTCCTGCTTCGAGTCTGACAAGAACTGCAGGCCATAACGGCTCCAGCCACATCAGCAGGGTGCGTTTGGAGCTATTGCCGATCCTCAGCCAGACGACTTATGGACCGGGACGCCCCCGTCGAACCCACTCCGCAAAATCCTCATCCTTGGTCACGACCACAGCACCGCGTTGCTGCGCGTGGTTCCAGATTGGATTATCCTTACTTTAACCCAGCCCGATGATCAAAACGTGGTCCGCTTCGTGGCCACGCTGTCTCACCCACTGTGCCAGTGCGCTCGGAAGTTGGGTGTCGATGAGAAAGCGCACGCGTTCAAGCGCTTACCAGCACCGGATGGTTCACGTGCTCGGCGGCGTATTCCAAGCAAGCAAGAATGTCTTCGCGTTCGAGAAATGGAAAATCCTCCAGAATCTCCTGCTCGGTGGCGCCTCCAGCCAGCATGTCCAAAACATCTTTCACACGAAGTCGAAAGCGGCGAATACAAGGGCGTCCCCCGCATTGTTCTGGGTCGAACGTGATGCTGGGAGTTCAAAGTTTCAAGTTTCAAGTTCAAAGTCGTGCCCGAAAGTCTTGCCGAAAACAAAACTGGGAGAATTCTCCCCAGGAGTCATTCGATTCAGTATCGCGCTGTCGGCAGCGGATCGTTGTCCTCTATCTCGAACAGGGCTTCCCGCGGATTCCCCGGAAGATACGCGGCATCAGGCGCGCGGTCTCCAGGCCCTCAAAATCCCCATCATCGACCGCGTAGAAGGCGGCGTCACGGAATGCTTTCCGGCGGGGATGACCGCGAAATCCGGAGCGCTTCCGTCCTGCAATCAGTAATCGATCCATTTGATCGCGCTCCCGACCAGATTACTGCTTGGTCCGCGGGATGGACGACAAAACTCGTAGCGCAGAGTTGCACTCTGCCGTATCGCAGAATTGTATTCTGCGGGGCGTCTCCCAGTCCGGGCATGCTGGGACTTGCCGGCGCCCTGCCGATTGGAAATCGGCGATACAGCCGATTGAAAATCTGTATAGCTACGGTTCTCCGGTCGATCTGTCGTCAATCCCACGGTCTGCACAGTAAGTTAGGTGCCCTGCGAAGATCGAGTATCGATGTGGACACGAGCGAGGATTCGATTCTCGGCGGCTTCAACCTCTTTGTGGCTCTTTGTGGCGAGAATTGGCTGCGCAGCCACAGACTGGTTATCTCTCAGGAATTGCTGCCTTTACATCCGGCGCCGTTTCCCGTTTAACCGCTGGCAGTACTGACAACATTATGTTCTTCGTCCGTTCTCGAAAACTCGACGGTGCGCACGCCCGGCGTTTGCGTCTCGCTGCGGTTGTGGCCGCCGCCGCGCTGTGGCTCGTTTTACAATCCCAGGCGCCGGAAGTGATTTACCAGGAATCGTTCGAGACCGACGGCGAGGGCACGCGCTACACCACCGAAGGGAGCAACGTCTATGAACCGGCGCGCATCGGCAGCGAGTTGAATCGCCTCGATCAAATCGGCCCGGTTTATTGGGCGCGAAAGAGCAAAGTCTCCGTCGTCGGCATTCCCGAAACCACACCCGCCCGCCGCGCGTTGATGTGCTGGAGCCACAATATCGCCGCCGCCGCCGTGACCCGGAATTCCTCGCTCTCTTCGACTCGACGGTGAAGTGGCTCGTAAAAGACAAAGCCGCCGCGACGGTGCTGTTCTCGCCGCCACCGGCAGGTCCGGGCGATCAGGTTTTGATCGATCGGCTCACCGCGAAGGGCCACAAAGTGATCGAAGACGAAGGCGCTTCCTTGCCTGCGCGGCCCGTGGTCGATCTGATCATCAATTCCAGCAGCGGAGTCATTGGCGAAAGTCCGAGCCGGTTCGCGCCCTATCCGGTTCCGTTGCTCTCCTACAACGCCGCCAATCACGACGACGAATTGCTTTCTCCGGCCGGCCAGTCCGGAGTCACCCTGGCGCTCGGCGAGGTTACGATTGCCGCGTCGAATCACCCGGCGGCCGGCGGCAAGACGGGTTCGTTCAAGGCCGTTACAGCTGAGGCGCCATTCGACACCATCAGCGGCTTGCTCCCGGAGAACGCGGTCGTTCTCGCAACCTTCGCGCAACCTGCGGCCACAGGGCCGGGCACGACCGAAAAAACCCCCTTCCTCGTCCTGATCGAAGAAGGAACGGCCGGCGGCAAGACCTACAGCGGCGGCGCGTTCGTCGGCTTTGACGGAAAGGATTTTTTCGCCGGTGCGGGCTTGAACAAATTCTCCACCGGCGTGAACCCAAAATCGCTCACGCTCAAACCCGTGGATGTCACTGGAAAGAAGAATCCGAAACTCACCGTCGCGGTCGCGGCGACGTTTCTGGATTTTGAACCCGGCGATTTTCTGGAGGTCCTGGTCGATCCAGATGCCAGCGGACCGGCCCAGCTCACGCGCCTGATCGGGTTCTCCGCACCGAATGACAACGACAAATTGCTGGACGACGCCGCGACCAATCCGGGCAACCCGGCCAAATTGAGCGTGCGGTTCCGGGACGTGACTTACGACCTGCCCACGAACGCGACCTAAGTGGTCATCCGTTTTGAAGCGATGAACAATTGGTGGAACGAGATCATTGCTTTCGACAACATCCGGATCATGGCCAGCGACACCGCGATCAAGCCGACCGTAGCGATCCGCCGCGAGGGCGTTGGCGTCGCCGTAGAGTTTGCCGGAACCCTCCAATCCGCTTCTAATGTGGCCGGCCCCTGGACGGACGTCTCCAACGCGAAAAGCCCGTTTGCGGTGGGCCAGCTCTCCGGCGCTCAGTTCTTCCGCGCGCGGGCGCCTATTCCGTGAGAAACCACGAATAGACACGAATTCACACGGATAGCGTTATTCGGGGACGGCCGATTCCACAGCAAAAAAATCCCATATTCATTCGTGTGATTCGTGTGCATTCGTGTGCATTCCTGGTTGACCTGAATCTCACAGCTTGGAGCGCTTGAATTCGCGAGAACCCTGGGCATAGAGTAGCGCAAGTGGCGCAAACACCTTCTCCGCTTCGTGTGTTTCGTGGGCTGAATGAACTCCCTTACGGCTGATGGCCGTGGTGATGGTGGGCGCGGCCTTCACCGTCCATCTTGAAGCTTTTCAAATTCCACGCCACCGCATCCGCCCTGTCCTCCTGGATTCGGTACATTCGATCCAATTCCAGATTGCGGACGATTTGCGTCTTCCGCGTCACTGGCCAGAAAATCTCCACCTGGCGAATCGATTTGGCCTGGCCTAGTCCGAACTCCTGCCGCAGCGGAGAACAACCAAAACTGCCGCCGCTGCCGACGGTCTTGTGAATCGCGCGGTCCCCGGTTTCAGTTTCCACGGTGACTTTGACGCGAGCGCCGATCGCGCTGCGATTCGACTGAACGCCTTCGAGTTTCAGAACCAGCCAGTGGTTTCCGTGGCCGGGATTTTGAAACAAGGCGTCGCGATAGACATCGCCCGAATACGCGCCTCCCAGATTGATGAAGACATCCTGGTCACCGTCCTGATCGATGTCCCCAAACGCCACGCCGTGGCCTTTCTGCAAATGGCCCAACCCACCTGACGTGGTCACGTCTTGAAAGAATCTCCCTTCCGCGTTCCGAAAAGCGCGATTGGGCACGAGCACGGACAGGTCCGGATTTCCGGTGCCGATGTAGAAATCCAGCCAGCCGTCATTATCGAAGTCGCCGAAGTTGCAGCCCATGCCCAGGAGCACTTTGTCCAGACGCGCCGCTTTCGTGACATCCGCAAAAGTCCCGTCGCGGTTGTTGCGATGGAGCCGGGCGCGCACGCCATTCGAGGGCAGCCCCAGATAATCGGCCGCGATATCGCCGACGAGCGTCGATCCGTAACCCATCACGAACAAGTCCAACCAGCCGTCGTTGTCGTAATCAAAGAACCAGGCCGGAAAACTCCACAACGGTTCGGTGACACCGGCAGCCTGGGCGACGTTCGTAAACTTCCAGGGACCTTTCGCTCCCACCGAAGGATTCGCCGGGCCGTCGTTGCGATAGAGGACGTTTGGCTCGCTTTGCTGCGAGAGGTAAAGGTCCGGCCATCCGTCATTGTTGAAGTCCCCGCTCACGACGCCTTTGACAAAACCGAAATGGCGGCGGCCGAAAAACTCTCCGCACTCCGTGAAAGTGCCGTCGCCGTTGTTTCGATACAGTTCCGAGCGATGCTGCTCTTCGGGTGTGGATTCATGCCCCACGAACAAATCGAGCCAGCCGTCATTATTGAAATCGAACCAGACCGCCGTTTGCGTGGGATGAAAACTCAGCAGGCCGGCTTCCTTTGTGACGTCGGTGAACGTGCCGTTCCCGTTATTGCGCAGCAGCGATTTCGGATGGCGCCCGCCGCGTCCCATCCAGCCGCCGCGCAACACCAGGAAATCGACGACCCCGTCGTTGTTGTAGTCGGCTTGAATCAAGTTCAACCCGCCTACTTCGCCAACGAGACCCGCTTCCGGCGTTCGCTCCGTGAAGGCGCCGTTGGCGTTGTTGCGAAAATAATGGAGCTGATCGCGCAAGCCGATGGAAGAGGTGATGAGATCGAGATAACCGTCGTTGTCGAAATCATCCAGGATCGTGCCGCCGGACAGATTCTCGACGTCGAGCCCCAGATTCCCGGCGACGTCCACGAAGCGTTTGATGTCGTAGTCCGAAGCAAAGGTTTGAGGAAGAATCAGCCAGCGGGCCGGGACTTTGGCGGGATATTCTCCGAGGGTCATGTGCGCCAGATTCAGCAGCCAGCGGGTTCCGAGATCCCCCGGGAACTCCTCCAGCAAATTCGTGAGAACCCCAAGCGCCGCGCGGGAACCGCGCTCGGTTTTGTGCACCCCGGTTCCGGCGATCGGAAAGACACAGGACTCGGCCGTGTGGTTGGTCAGACAGTTGTCCTGCTCTGCGACGCGCAGATAAGCCGTGGCCAGGTAACTGTGCAGGATCAGTTTGTTGGTTCCGTTCTGCAGTTTGAAAAAACCGGGGTCGTGCTTTGCGGTCAGGGATTCAAGCTCCTGGAACGCCTTGATCGCTTCCACGCTGCGGCCGGCATACAACAATTCCTTGCTATAGTTCCCCAGCAGACGGATTCGGTCTTGAACACTCGGCGTCTGGGCCAGAGCGGTTTCAAGGCGTCTGGCCCGGAGCTCGTTTTGGAACGGATTGTCAAAAGGATTCGCGCGCTGCGCGATTTGCTCCAGAGTTCGAGCTATTTCCGCGGTGCCGGGCGCGAGAAAGAAGTTGGTCTGCGCCCGCAAACGCGGCGCAAAGATGAAGATCGTCCCGAATGCCAGGAATAAGGCGGCGCGGGCGCATCGAGGACAAATCAGCTTCATACTGCTTGGTCCGCGGGATGGACGACAAAGCTCGTAGCCCAGAGTTGCACTCTGCCGTATCGCAGAATTGTATTCTGCGGGGCGTCTCCCAGTCCGAGCCCGCTGGGACTTGCCGGCGCCCTGCCGATTGGAAATCGGCGATAC